>CAJXSA010000069.1 GCA_913060595.1 uncultured Ignavibacteria bacterium | reverse complement strand
CTCATTTCCCGACACGGTGCGTTTTTCCCCGACCGCGCCCGGTCCCGTTTCCGCGACACTGACACTGACGAGCAATGCGCCGGGTTCGCCGACGACGCTGCCGCTTTCCGGCACGGGCCTTCCGGTGATCACGCTGACCATCGATGTTGCGGATATTGCCTTCGGTGACGTCGAAATCGGGGCGCATCGCGACACGACGCTCTCCATCGTGAACACCGGCAACGACACGCTGCGCATCGCATCGTTTACCTCGAGTGATCCCCGCTTCACGCTGGAGACCGCGATCGAAGACGTCGCGCCGTCCGGCTCACTGGACCTCACCCTGCGTTTTGCGCCGGACGTCACGGGTGCGCTGAGCAGTACCTTCGTCCTGACGACCAACGCCGAGAGCTCACCGGACACCGTCTTCGCACAGGGGACCGGCGTGGACGTCACCGCGGTGCACGCGCCGCGGGCCGTGCCCGATGCGTTCGCGCTGCTCGGCAGTCATCCGAACCCGTTCGGGCCGACAACCACCATCCGCTACGACCTGCGGAAATCCGCCCCGGTGCAGCTCGCTGTCTACGACGCGCTCGGTCAGCTCACGGCGACACTGGTGGAAGGGGTGCAGCAGCCCGGTCATCATTCCGTGCGATGGACGCCCGCGGGCGGCGTGCCGGGCGTGTATCTTATCGTGCTGCGCGTCGGGACCCGGCAAGACTGCATCAGGACGGTGCGGCTGCCGTAGCGGTTCAGCCCCGAACCGCCATACCGTGACGGGCGCCGCCCCGACGCGATGCGAGCCGGACGTGCGGTGCGCGGCAGACCATATGCCGCACATTTCGGGCCGTTTGCAACAAGCTGGGGCCCGTTCGTGACCCAGTGATTGCACGGCCGCGTCGCGGTGCGTAATATTGCGATATGAAGCAGATAAGAATATCGCTTTATCATCTCGCCGGCTGGGCATTCTTCGTGCTCAACGTACTGCTGACCTATCCACCGGGATTTGTCGAGCAGTTCGGCATGGCGGGCCTGCTGTTCAAGACTGCGATGTTCTATTCGATCATGGCCGCCGGTTTCTACACGAATTATCTTCTGCTCGCTCCGCGCCTGCTCGCACAGAAGAAATACTTTCCATATTTCTCTCTGCTGCTTGTCGTGGTCGCTGCCATGGTGGGTTCCTTTCTTCTGCACGCGCGTTTTTTTGACTGGTATTTCGGTACGGGGGATATGTTTTTCCAGGAGCGTCTCACGGTCGCTCCCTACCTTACATTCGAATCCTTCTTCTTCATGGCGATCAGCACCGGCGTCCGTTTTTCGACGGACTGGTTTCGTATGCAGAAAATGCGGGAAGAGATGCGTCACGAAAGGGAGCAGGCCGAACTCGCAATGCTGCGTCAGCAGCTCAGTCCGCATTTCCTTTTCAACACGATGAACAATATTTACTCACTCACCCTCGACACTCCGGCGGAAGCGCCGCGTGCCATGCTGCTGCTGTCGGAATTGATGCGGACGCTGCTGGAGAGTATCGAAAAGGACAGCGTCGAACTCTCGGAGGAGATCGCGCAGCTGCGCAGCTATATCGAACTGAAAGGCCTGCAGCACCCGGATTCGGAGCGCATCCGCTTTGAAGTCAGCGGTCCGGTCGAAGGGCTGCGCATTCATCCCATGCTCCTGCTGCCCCTGGTGGAGAATGCTTTCAAACACGGCGATCTCCATTCTGAAGGTACCGTGGTTGAAATCCGCCTCTCCGTCGATACGCGCACCCTGCACTTCCGTGTAGAGAACACTCCGTCTCACGGCGCCCGGGATACCACCAGCGGTGTCGGGCTCAGAAATGTCCGGCGCCGGCTGGAGCTGCTGTATCCCGGGGCGCATACGATGCGTGTGGACTCTACGCCCGAACGGTTTACGATCACTCTCGAGATGAGGCTGGCATGACGTGGACCTGTCTTGCCGTCGACGACGAGTATCTCGCGTTGAACGTGATTGAGAATTTTGTCTCTCGCATTCCGTGGCTTGCACTGAAGGGACGCTGCACGACCGCAATGGCGGCCGTGGAGACGCTGCGGAAGGAGCATGTCGACATACTTTTTCTCGATATACAGCTCCCGGATATTACGGGTATCGATATGCTGCGCACGCTGCCGCACCCGCCGCTCGTCATCTTTACAACAGCCTATGCTGCGTACGCGGTGGAAAGCTACACCGTCGATGCGGTGGATTATCTCCTCAAGCCGTTTTCCTTCGAGCGCTTTCTCGCCGGTGTGCAGAAAGCCGAAACGCTGTTGCGAAATGCGGACGCTTCTTCATCAGTGGCTCCGCGTGATGACGCGGCTTCGCTGTTTATCCGGACAGAGGAGGGAGATCTGCGCGTCCCCGCCCAGGACATCCTGTTCATCAAGGGACTGCGTGAGTATGCGCAGGTGCAGACCAGAACGAAACACTACCTGATCCGGGAAAGCCTGCGGGAAATCGAAACACGCTTCACGCGTTTCGGCTTCCTGCGTGTCCATAAATCCTATATCGTCAGTATGCATCATGTCGCCGTCGTAGATCATAATGTGATACGCGTCGGCGATGAAGTCATTCCCATAGGCAAGACCTATCGCGAGGCGGTGCGCACGTATATCGATCAAATGCGCATCGGATAAGACCACGCTTCGCCGAACGAAAAATCGCGCTCCGGTGCGTCGCGGGATATCTATGTCCGCACGAAAAAAAATGGAGAAACAGCAATGATCACAGAACCCGGTGTGATGTTCGTGCTCCCGTGTGTGTTATCATTTTCCAAGGAGACGCCCATGAATCTTGTGACCACTTCAACACTGATTTTGATTCTCTGGCTGCTGCCGACGGCATTGTCTGCGCAGTGTGCGAGCAGCGTGAATATCTATTCGTTTATCCATGACAACAGGACGTATGAAGTCGTCAAGGAGAATCGCAGCTGGAGTGACGCCGCGGCCTGTGCGGTGCAGCGCGGCGGCAAACTGGCGGAGATTGATTCCCCGTCGGAACAGTCCGCCATTTACACGCAGCTGCTGTTCTATGCCAATATCACGGTAACGTCGACACGACCCTGGGACGGCGGCGGTGCAGGGTATGTCTGGCTCGGCGGGACGGACCGCGTGCGGGAGGGGACCTGGAACTGGGACGGGGAAAACAGCGGCAGCGGGACGCAGTTCTGGCAGGGACTTTCCGTTGCGAACGGGGGCAACGCCGTCGGCGGACTTTACAGCAACTGGGGCAATGAACCAGACAACTTCGGCGGTGGTCCGGGGAAGCCCGGGCAGGACGCTCTCGGAATCGCCCTCTCAAACTGGCCCTACGGCACCGCCGGTCAATGGAACGATCTTAATGAGACCAACCAGCTGTATTACATCATCGAGCATCCGGGTATCGTCCCGGTGGAACTGACCTCCCTCTCCGCCGAATTCACCGCCGGGGGGGTGCAGCTGCAATGGCGCACCGCCACCGAGACAAATAATCTCGGCTGGACGGTGGAGCGCCGCGAGGAAAACCGACCGTGGACAGATATCGCTTTTGTGCCCGGTGCGGGGACGACGCTTCACGAACAGGCATACAGCTACCTTGATGCGAATGTACCCCTGCGCGGTGCAGAGTACAGGCTTCGCCAGATCGACACCGACGGGAGTAGCGAATACAGCCACGCCGTGCAGGTCGTATACGGGGAGATGCCCTCGCTTCCCGCGCTTCATCAGAACCACCCCAATCCCTTCCGGAAGCAGACGACGATTTCATTTACTCTCGCCGGTGAGAACGCGGCGACGCTCATCGTGACCGATGCAGCCGGGCGGGTGCTGCTGCGACACAGCGATATCGCCGACGGGACCGTTGGTCTGCGCACCGTCACATTCGATGCGGGCGATCTGCCCCCGGGCATGTATTTCTATCGCCTGGAAACAGGACGTTTCATCCACACACGTTCGATGCTGCTCGTGAAGTAAACCTACGGCATACATCCTGCATCCATGAGGCAGCGGCCGCTCCGTGCATTTCGACGGAGCGGCCGCTTCATTGCGCCATGTCGCAATATCGGGTATCTTTTTGCGAAACCCATCCATAATAGATCGAGTTGACGTATGATGAGTCAATGGATGACCGTAACGCTGTTTCGCAGAGGTATGCTTTTTGTGCTTGTCGCGTGTGCGCTTGCCTGCGGTGCCTGTGATGAAGAAGACCGCAGTCCGACGGATCCCGGTGACACGTCGACGGGCGACGGGTGGGAGGAAATTGCATCGCCCGTATCGACGCATCTCTACGGCGTCGGTTTTCTCTCGTCCACCGAGGGATGGATCGTTGGCCAGAGCGGAACCGTCCTGCGTTCCACCAACCAGGGGGAGAACTGGACTATGGCGGCCGACGGCATCACCACCGAGGCCCTGTACGACGTGGATTTCGTCGGGAGCACCGTGTACATCTGCGGCTCCGAAACAACGTTGCTGAAGGGCGTGTCCACGGAATCCGGCTATCAGTGGAGCAGCGTCACCATACCGAACGGCAAGGAGTTTTATCGCCGCGTGCAGTTCGCCGGCACTGCGACGGGCTGGGTGCTCGAGACGACCTGGCACTTCGGTCTCGTGCGGCTCTGGTATCTCGGCAGTGACGGTCTATGGGCGGAAGGGAGCGGCATACCGTACGAGGAGGATTTCAGCGCGAGCGATTTCTGCTTCACCTCGAACATGCTGCCGGATGCGGGGGACAACGGCAAGCTCAAGCATGAGGGCTGGCTGCTTGGCTACAGCGGGGATTCGCCGGACGGGACCGCACAGCTGTACCGCAGCGCGAACGGTGGGAAATCGTGGTCGCTGGTGCTGGAGGATCCCGATTCCTTCTTCAAGCAAATTCACTTTATCGACGATACGCACGGATGGATCGCGAAGACCTGGGGCATGCTTTCAACCACCGACGGAGGTGCGACCTGGCAAAGTCACGATTTCACGTCGTCCCTCGTCATGCCGCAGCATCTCTTTTTCACCGACCGCAGCACCGGCTGGGTCGCCATGCCGTCCGGGACGCTGCATCACACGACGGACGGCGGTGCGAGCTGGACGGAGCAGAAATGCGAGGGCGCATCGCTGCCCACGGTGAGCGACATGCACATGCTTAACGCCACGGTCGGCGTTCTCGCCTGCCGCGACGGAAAGATTTACAGGACGACGAGCGGGGGACAATGACATGCGCTGTTTGTATCGACCGATCGACAATGCAGAATGAGTACTCGATTCCTACTCTTGAGAATTCAACACACGGGAGAATTGACAATGCGAACGAGCAAGACGTACACCATCATCATCACACTTCTTACTTTCCTGATCCTGGCTCCGCTCGGATATGCTCAGACACCAGACCATATCGACTGGTATGTCTCCATCCAGAGCGGAAAGAACAAGAATGACGGAAAATCTCCGTCAACCCCGCTGAAGAATATCGACAAGGCTGTGAAAAAGGCGGCGGCGGGTGATGTGATCGCCGTGGCCGAAGGCGTGTATGCCGGAACGCGCGGCTGCGGATATATCAAATGCGACAAGCCAGTGCAGCTTTACGGAGGCTACGCGCTGGATTTCTCCACCCGCGACAACGTCGCACATGCCACGCTCTTTCAGCCGACGAACAAGAAAAGTCAGCGCAAGGCCTTCCTGCTCTGCGAGAAGAATGTCAACGGCCTGGTGATCGACGGGTTCATCTTCGACATGGGGGAACGCAATTCCTATGACAGCAAGAAAGGCCGTCCTGAGGGAGTGGAAACGGGTATGCTGCTGCTGCCGCCGAAGAAAAACAGGGCGAAGGGCGACAAGGCGACGGTCACAGAACAATGTGTGTATGTGCGGACGAATCCGAAGGGAGGGGACGTCACCATTCACAACAACGTGTTCGTCAACGGGGCGAAGTTCGGCATCCAGGCGGGACACAAAGGCGGGACCTTCGTCGTGCGGAACAACGTCTTCGTTTCCAACCGCATGGCAGCCATCGAGATTTTCGGCACAGGCGGCAAGAAGGCGCCCAATCCGGCGAACTGGGAAAAGGACGGTCACGTGGAGGTCGCGTACAACACCATTCTGTTCACATGGAGCAGGCAGAAGGACTTCCAGGACATGGGCTACGGGGTGCGGGTGATGACCAAGTTGTCCTACGATATTCATCACAACATCATCGGCGGAAATATCATGGCCGGGGTGGACAACAGCCGCTTCAATAAGGACGAATGGCTGAAGCTCGACAACAACATCTTCTTCGTGAACAAGGGCGGGGATCTCGAGTACAGTCCCGAGAGCAACACAAAGGAACTCATCAATGCCGACGAGTTCGAAGACCTGGAGTTTGCCAGCGTCGACGGGAATCGCAACATGATTCCGGAAGGTCTGCCGGTCGATAAAAACTATCTGCAGGGATACCTGAGCGCGCGTTACAGCGAACAGACCGATCTCGATCGGAATTCGCCCGCGAATCAGTGGCGGTCGATGCTCGGTATGAATCTCCAGGGCAGCATGACGTCGAAGGTGACAATGTACGGCAACCGGTATCCCTGGAAGAAGGCGCTGGAACTCGTGGGTGCCGTGCCGGGCTTCGGTGCGCAGCGCATGTGATTCGCAGCGTTATTCGCATCTGACACGTCGGATTCCCTCTCGAAGGGGGGAGGGATCTCATCACAACCGACCAGCCTGTTCCTTCTTCGCCGAATACGCCCCGCGCTCTCCTTGCGGGGCGTTGGCGCAACAGGACCGGAGTCCGCTCTGTGATTCGGGCATTTGAATCATGGCAAGCCAATGATTGCAGAGTTATTTGTAAATAAGACAATAAAATAGTATTCTTGAGTGCATGTAGGGTGACTAAGTCTAAATAAGGATGAAACTGTGCGCATACCCAGACATTTCTGGCGGAGGCCAGAAAACACGCGTGGCCTTTGCTCCTGGAGGAGACCTCGTTGCCCTGCGAAACAGCTAGCACATTTGGCATTCGAAAAGGAGTACTGAACGATGGAAAAAATGGATGTTGTGATTATCGGCGGAGGTCCTGCAGGCATAACCTGTGCGATTTCCACGCACAATACGTATCCGGACAAAAGCATCGCCGTGATTCGCTCTCTTCCCGTCTCATTGATCCCCTGCGGAATCCCCTACGCAATGCACACCCTGCAGAGCGTCGATGAAGATATTCTTCCCGATGCACCGCTGAAGAAAATCGGCGCCCGGCTCATTATTGATGAAGTGGTAGGCCATGAGGACAAGGTTCTTCTGCTGAAGAGTGGTGAACGGATCGTATTTGAAAAGCTGGTTCTGGCAACTGGCTCGACACCACTCCTTCCGCCTATCGCGGGGGTGGAGAAAGACGGTGTGTATGTCGTAACCAAGGACCGCGAAGCGCTGAAAGTGATGAGAGATCGCGCAGAGGCATCCTCACGCGTCGTCGTTATCGGGGGAGGTTACATCGGTGTTGAAATCGCAGATGAAATCCGCAAGGCCGGGAAGAATGTCACGCTCATTGAGATGCAGACGCAGCTTCTGCCGGTATCGATGGATTCTGAATTCGGTGAGAAAGCAGCGGAAGTGCTGATGACCAGCGGCGTGGAGGTGCTGAGAAACTGCCGGGTCGATAGCTTTGAGGGCGATGAATCCGTGCGTGGTGTGGTCCTGGCAGACGGGACGGTCATCGATGCCGACATGGTGATCGTCTCTGTGGGCTGCAAACCAAATACTGTGCTCGCTGAGAAGATCGGTCTGGAATACGACAGCCGTTTTGGGATCAGCGTTGATGAGTATCTGCGGACGTCGGACAAAGATATTTTTGCCATCGGTGATTGCGCGGCGAAGCACGATTTCTTTACCGGTGAGTATTCTCCGGTCATGCTTGCATCCACAGCCATGGCCGAAGGACGGCTGGTCGGGTCCAATCTCTTTCAGATCAAAGTGCTGCGAAAATACACCGGTGTCCTGGGATCATTCTCCACCAAGATCGACGGCATCGCATTCGGTGTCAGTGGAATCACCGAGCGGAAAGCGAAGAGCATGGGACTCGACTATGTCGTCGGTGAAGCCACGACGGTTGATCGTCACCCGGGCAAGCTTCCAGGCGGTTCACAGATGCACCTGAAACTTGTGTATGCGCGCTACTCTCACACATTGCTTGGTGCACAGATGTTCGGAGGTGACTCCGTCGGGGAACTCGTGAACATGTTCTCCGTAATGATTCTCAACAAAATGACAGATATGGAGATTGACAATCTGCAGATCGGAACGCATCCGATGCTGACAGCTTCACCCATCGCATACCCGGTTATCACCGCAACGGTCGATGCGATCAGGAAATGGTACCCCTCCAATGCGGCATAAAACGGTAGTCCGTCACAATGATGTGTGAAGGCAGAGCGGGACCTCCTCTCCCTGCATTGCAAAACGTCCGTCGCAGTGCTGCATACCTGCAGCACTGCGACGGACGCTGCACATCCTATTGCATCAGCAGCAGCCGGTGTGTGGTGACGCTCCCGCCTGCCTTCAGCACCGCCAGGTAATTCCCGGCCGGCAGCGCTGAGGCAGAAAAGGCGAATACATGCATGCCCGCGTGCATGTATGAATCGGCCAGCGTTGCCACCGTTCTGCCGAGCATGTCAATGATGCGCAGCAGCACGTGGCCGCGCCGTGGCACGGTCACTTCAAGCTGTGTGGTGGAGGTGAATGGATTCGGGCTGCTTGTGAGAGAGCAGGAGTTTTCGCCTGGGAAGGAATTGTCATGGACACCGGTGGACATGCCCGTCTCGAAGCTCCAGGTTTCTGACCAGGGACCGTGTCCCGCCCCGTTGCCGGCTGCAATGCGCCAGAAATATTCGGCATTGGTATCAAGCTGGTTCGGATCAATCGTGCGGTGTGTCGCCGAATGCAAGGATGCTTCCCATACGATGTCCTGATGCGCGGCGTCACGGGACACTTGTATGTGATAGTATATTGCGCCGGACTGTTCTGTCCAGCTGAATGACGGTGTGCTTCCGGTGTTCTTCGCGCCGTTCGAAGGTGTGCGCTGTGACGGTGCGGCGGGCAGCTGATCTGACAGCGCGGTCTTCGAGCGGTACAAACCCTCCGCAAGGGAACCAGCGTAGAGTCTCCCGTCAGAAAGCGTCGTCAGCGTTTTCACGTAATGTAAACCTGGCCCGAGAGCGACCCACTTTTCGCTGACCGGATTGAGCATCGAGACGCCGACGTCGTGTCCTGCGAAAAGTTCTCCATGCTCGGTCATTTCCAGAATATCCACCCAAGAGCTCACGTCGCCGCGTGTGTAGTACGTCCATGTCGCCCCGTTGTCACCGCTGCCTGTGACTCCTTCACCGGACACGCCGAGGAAAATTCTGCTCCCGTTCACAGCGACATCCTTCACGCGCGAGTCTGCCAGATCCGGATGCAGCAGTTCCCATGAGCCGCCGGCGTCCGTTGAACGATACACACCGCTTCCATCGAACGTGGCGAACCATATTCCCCCAGAGGTTTCACGAATGGTGTTTGCCTGTTCGTCGGGCAATGCGGCCACCTGATCCCAGGTCACACCTTTGTCAGTGCTGATTTGTATGCCGTTCCTTCCCGCAGCGAGCAGCGAGCCGTTCGCTGCAACGTGCAGTCCTCGAAGATTTGAAATCGGATCGGACGCATTCTGATGTGTCCACGAAATGCCACTGTCGGTACTGCGGAAAACCTCCCCATACCGGCCACCGGCGTAGACATCGCCGTCGGGACCGGCAGTAATCGCGTAGAATTCGATCGTTGTAAGTCCGCTATCGCTTCTCGTCCAAGACATGCCCCTGTCCGTCGAACGAAACAGACCCTGGTAGTTTGCCGCGAGCAGATAACTCCCGTCTGCGGTCTCGACGAGTCCGTAGACGCCCATAGCATAAATCCCCTCGCGGGCTTCTGTCCAGTGCTGTCCTTCATCCTTCGTGTACCATACGCCATTCACAGTACCTGCATACACCGTGCCGTCACTTGCGACGGTGAGTCCCCTGCCATATCCAGCCGCGGGGGCGTTCGGCAGTTGTGTCCATGTATCGCTATCCGCGTCGTAGCGGTATATTCCCGTCCCGCTGGCAAAACGCATGGCATAGACGGAACCATCCGGTGCTTCGGCAAGACATGCGATCGCACTGCTGGGACCATTGCTTGTTTCCTGCCAGGTCGCACCGTTGTCCACGCTGCGATACACCGCACCGTAACCGGCGGTGTAGAGCGAGCCATCGGAGGCAGACAGGAGAGCCTCCAGTCGTGTCGGACTGTCGGCAAGTGCGGTCCACGTCATCCCGTTGTCGGTTGATTTGGAAACACCGGTGCTGCTGTGTGCGACGTAAAGGTCCCCGGCTGCGTCGCGCGCAACAGCGCGAAGATTGGTGTTTTCGAGACCTTCATTGCGTTGCTCCCATGTCGATCCATTGTCGGCGGAATACAGGAATCCTCTTCCGTTCGCGGTCGCGCACAGATCTCCGGAAGGAAGTTCGAGCACGTCGTTCGTATAAAAATGTGGCGGAAGCAGACGCTCCCAGTTCTGTCCGTCATCGGTCGATCGCCAGCAGCCAACGCCCGTGGTGGCCGCGTATACGGCGCCCGAGACGCCGGTGATGATGCGTTTCGAATTCACGGTGATGTCCTCAAAGCGCTTTACCATCGCCCAGGCCGTTGTCGAGGCGTCGTAGCGCCAGATGTTTCCGATGCCGAGCGCAATCGGTGTCCCTGCAGTCGTCACCCCCACGGCATCGATCCGGCCGCCAGGCGGGACGGGGACGCGTTCAAACATCTCCTGCGCCTGCCCGGTGCTTGTGGAAAGTGCCAGAACGAGAAACAAGAAAAATGTCATGGTTACCGTGCGACGCATGTGTCCTCCTCGGAATCCGGGTTAAGAGTAAACGATCACGCTGCCTTTCACAGAAATGCATCGCTGCTGTGCCGTAGAAAATCCGCACTGCAGCCGCTTTGCAATGGCCGCGAGGCAATTGACCGAAAAGCGTTCAATAAATATAAGTATAGCTGATACTGTTGTGAATCACAAGGGAGGTGGAATGATGGACGGTGTCCGGTACTTATTGAAGAGAGACATCCAGTCCACATCGTTTCGGTAGCACCTCGCAACCGCCGACAGTTCCCGTCTTGACGTATTCTGTATTATGACATTTTCGTGACAACCGTCAGTCGTGGATTGTGGATTCTTCAATCCGAAGCTCAAAGGAAAGGACAGTGAGAGGTATGTCATGAACGCCAGAATCTGCTGTCGATACCTGCAAATTCTTCTTTGCTGCGTCGTGCTTCCGGCTGCGCTCTGCGCACAGAACGGGGACACAGCTGTTCGGCCCATGCGGGATGGGGATATGGACACGCTGCGCCGTCCGTTTACTGAGAATGCACAGAAGTATTACATACCGGCGTACCCGCAGTACTGGGTCGGTCTGGGCATCTGCTTCGTCGGTCCTGACCTGGCATCCGTCGATGAGGGATTTCTGTCCACCGAGCGCCCGTCGGAGAACACGCCCAGTCCCGGATTTTATGCAGCCGTTCGTGTGCAGATCAGCCTTCACGCAAGCGCGACCGTTTCTCTCATGACGCATGAGCACGGCAGCGCAACGGGTTTCCAGCGATATGCCGTAGAGGTTTGCGGGCATCTTCCTTTCGGCAGATTCATTCCTTCGAATGTGTTCCTCGGCGTCGGTGTGGCGCATTTGCGCTATGCCCACGACGGGAGCACCGGCGGAGAGACGCGCATTCGTATCAACGCCCTGCGAAACGCCGTGCAAGTGCTCGGTGGTGTCAATCTCATCGTACCCGGCGGGCCGGGCCTGACCGTCGCGGCGGGATATCAGTTCGTGGCAGAGGAGCGTGATCTCGATCTCTCCATGCCGTACGCGCACGCATCAATAATGTTTTAGCGGGGAGGACACAGTCATGAGACGCATCATTTTTCCAGTCATGGCCATGCTCGTTCTCGCTTTCCTGAGTTCCTGCGTCGTGCGGGAGCCGGTGCACACCGAAAAGCAGCTGATCAATCACGATCCGGAAGCCACGCTTGTTCTGCTGCTGCGGGACAGCAGCATCGTGCGTCTGCCCACTTTCCGACTGCAGGGGGATTCGATCATCGGGAAGGGATACGCGGAGAAGGCCGGTGCAGATTCCGCATTCTCAGGCGCGATACTGTTGGATGACATCGAATTCGCACAGCTCGAGCACACCTCCGGAACCGGGACGGTGCTCATCGCGTTGCCGACCGGTGCACTTGCCATTGCAGTCATTGCCTCGATGGCGGGCAGTTCCTATGTACGGATCGAGGAATACACTCCCAGCTCCGGCGGATCTTCCTGTCCCTATGTCTACAGTTGGGACGGTGCGCGCTACATGCTCGAGGCCGAGACCTTCGGCACGTCGCTTGGCCGAGCCCTGCAGCGATCGACGCGACATGTGCTGCCTTCATTACGGGAGGAGAACGGCGTCGTGCGCCTGAAAATCGCGAACGAACGCCCGGAGACGCATGTGCTCGACAGGATCGCCGTGACGCGTGTGCGGCATGCCGCCGGCACGCGCGTGGTGCTCGATGCGGAAGGACGTCCCTGGCAGGTCGGCGTGACCGGAATGTATTTTGGATCGCCGGTAGTGCCGCTGGTTTGAGCGAACATGACCGGGTCCTCGGCGCTAAAGACCTTTTTACTGCCGTGGATGACGCGGATCATATCCGCCTTGATGTCTTCATAATTGATGACAGGGACCTGGCGCTGATAATCCTCCATCGTCTTGATGGACGAAAACCCATATTTTCTTCCATATTCGGTGTCTGCGTTTTTCTGCACCATGGAAAG
>CAJXSA010000068.1 GCA_913060595.1 uncultured Ignavibacteria bacterium | reverse complement strand
GAATCAGAACGGTCTGCCGTTCGGACCCTTCGCCGCGCTGCCGAACGGCACCGTCGTCGCCCTGCCGCTGAGCGTCTTCGTCGATGTGAAGCCGAATGAGTGCCCCAACTCCTTCAACGTGCGCAGCAACGGCAAGCTGCCTGTTGCAGTGCTCGGTACCTCCTGGTTTGACGTCGCGGCCATCGACGCGTCCACCGTCACGCTCAACGGCGTTTCGCCCACCGGCAAGGCCGAATGGAAAGACGTCGCCGCACCGTTCATGGGCGTGCCCTCCAGCTGCTACGACTGCAACAGCGGCACCGACTACATCAAGGATCTCGGCTTCCGCTTCCAGCGCCAGGCAGTCCTTGGCACGCTGGGCATGGTGAGCAACAATGACTGCGTCCCTGTGACCGTCACCGGTATGCTCAGCGATGGTCGTTCTTTCGTCGGCACCGACTTTCTTGACATCATCAAGACCGGCAAGGGTCGTCCGAAAGCCGCAAGCGGCGTAAACGGCTTCGAACTCGCCCTCGAGCAGAACTCCCCGAATCCCGTGCTTTCCGGAACGAACTTCCAGTACTCCCTCCCGGAAGCCGCCTCGGTGACACTTGAAGTCTTCAACGCCCTCGGACAGCGCGTCGCGACCGTCTACAGCGGTCTGCGTGACGCCGGCGTGCACGTCGCCACCTGGAGCGGCCTCAGCGATGCAGGTTCCGCCCTGCCCGCAGGCAACTACATCTACCGCCTCCAGGCCGGTGGCCAGGTCGTCAGCCGCATGCTCGTCATCGCACGCTAGCACTCACCGTAGTACAGGTACGGAGGCTCCCCGCGGGGAGCCTCTTTTTTTTCCGCTAGTGGGAAAAATCATCCGGTCGGGGAACTTCCACAACCTCTCATCGTGTTGTAATTCTGTCTAACAAAACTGCCTGATTACATAGACACTTAATAAATCTGCAAATCCGTTACGTATTCTGTCACATTACTGAAAGAGACTATCATGAAGTACACCGTCTCGCTTTTCCTGGCAGCATTTCTCGCTGCAACAACGATGACCGCTCAGCAGGCCCGCCTGCAGGTCATTCACAATGCCGCAGATCCGGCCGCCTCGCAGGTCGACATCTACCTGAACGGCAGCATTCTGCTCGATGATTTCGCCTTCCGCGCCGCCACGCCTTTCGTGGACGTGCCCGCCGGCGTCGCGCTGTCCATCGGCGTCGCTCCTGCGAACAGCACCGGTCCGGGGGACATCATCGCCACGTTCACCCCGACCCTTGACGCAGGAAAAACCTATGTCGCCGTTGCCAATGGCGTGCTCGACCCGACTATGTTTGTCGCCAATCCTGAAATGAACAGCACTGCGTTCACCCTGTTCACCGCCGACGACGGACGGGAAAGCGGCATGAATGCCGGTGAGGTGGACCTGAAGGTGCTGCACGGCGCCACCGACGCTCCCGCAGTCGACGTGATCGCACGCGGCGTGGGCACGCTCGTCGACGACGCCGCTTACGGCGACATGACCCCGTACTTCTCCGTTCCGGCCGCAAGCTATACGCTTGACATCACTCCGGGCAACGACAACAACACCATCGTCGCGAGCTTCGCGGCTGATCTGACCGCCCTCGGCGGCGGCGCGGCCGTGGTCTTCGCTTCCGGCTTCCTCGCTCCGGCCAACAACATGAACGGCCAGGCTTTCGGTCTCTTCGCCGCACTGCCCGACGGCAACGTCGTTGCGCTGCCTGCCGCCCCGGCGCCGCAGGCCCGCCTGCAGGTCATTCACAATGCTGCAGATCCGGCCGCCTCCCAGGTCGACATCTACCTGAACGGCAGCATTCTCCTCGATGATTTCGCTTTCCGCGCCGCCACGCCTTTCGTCGATGTGCCCGCAGAAGTGCAGCTCTCCATCGGCGTGGCCCCTGCGAGCAGCACCGGTCCCCAGGACATCATCGCCACGTTCACCCCGACGCTCGATGACGGCGGCAGCTATATCGCCGTGGCGAACGGCGTGCTCGATCCCAACGGATTCAATCCCAATCCCGACATGAAAAGCATCGCGTTCACCCTCTTCACCGCTGACGACGCTCGCGAAAGCGGTATGAACGCCGGCGAGGTGGACCTGAAAGTTGTGCACGGTGCAACTGACGCCCCGACAGTCGACGTGATCGCACGCGGCGTGGGCACACTGGTCGATGACGCCGCCTACGGCGACATGACCCCGTATTTCTCTGTTCCCGCAGCCAGCTACATCCTTGATGTCACGCCCGGCAGCGACAACAACACCATCGTCGCGAGCTTCGCAGCCGATCTTTCCGCTCTTGGCGGCGGTGCCGGCGTGGTACTCGCATCCGGTTTCCTCGCTCCCGGCCACAACAAGCAGGGTCCCGCGTTCGGACTGATCGCCGTGCTTCCTGACGGCACCGTCCTCGAACTCGCCCAGGCATCCGCTCCGACGGCCCGCGTCCAGGTGATTCACAACGCCGCCGACCCCGGCGCCGACGTGGTGGACATTTACATCAACAACAAGCTGGCCATCAACGATTTCGCTTTCCGTGCAGCCACCCCGTACATGGACCTGCCGGCCGGCACTCCCCTCGCGATCGGTGTCGCACCGTCGACCAGCACCTCCGCCGGTGACATCATCGCGACCTTCAACACGCAGCTCATGGCCGACGAGACCTACATCGTCGTCGCCAACGGCGTCCTGGACCCGACCATGTTCGCCGCCAATCCCGACATGAAGAACATCGGTTTCACCCTTTTCACCGCCGACATGGGCCGTGAGCAGGCAATGAACGCCGGTGAAGTGGATCTTCGCGTCCTGCACGGCGCGACCGATGCGCCCGCCGTCGACGTGATCGCACGTGGTGTGGGCACGCTCGTCGATGACGCCGCCTATGGCGACATGACCCCGTATTTCTCCGTTCCCGCCGGCAGCTACATCCTGGATGTCACTCCGGGGAATGACAACAGCACCGTGGTCGCAAGCTTCGCGGCCGATCTCTCCGCCCTCGGCGGCGGCGCGGCCGTGGTCTTTGCATCCGGCTTCCTCTCCCCGATGGACAACATGAACGGTGCCGCGTTTGGTATCTTCGCCGCACTCCCCGATGGCAGCGTGGTCACGCTTCCGGCCCCGCGCACGCCGCAGGCCCGTCTGCAGGTTATCCACAATGCCGCCGATCCTGCCGCGGAGCAGGTCGACATTTACCTGAACGGCTCCATCCTGCTCGATGACTTCGCCTTCCGTGCGGCCACACCCTTCGTGGACGTCCCGGCCGACGTGCAGCTTTCGATCGGCGTCGCACCGGCGAACAGCACGGGTGCGCAGGACATCATCGCCACCTTCACTCCGACGCTCGCGGACGGCGGTTCCTACATCGCCATCGCCAACGGCGTTCTCGATCCGACCATGTTCGCCGCCAATCCCGACATGAAGGATATCGCCTTCACGCTCTTTACAGCGGACGACGCTCGCGAGAGCGGCATGAATGCCGGCGAGGTGGACCTCAAGGTGCTTCATGGCGCCACGGACGCCCCGGCCGTCGACGTGATCGCACGCGGCGTGGGTACGCTCGTCGATGACGCCGCCTACGGTGACATGACCCCGTACTTCTCTGTCCCCGCCGCCAGCTATACGCTCGACATCACGCCCGGCATGGACAACAGCACGATCGTTGCAAGCTACACCGCAGACCTGAGCGGTCTCGGCGGCGGCGCGGCCGTGGTCTTCGCATCCGGCTTCCTCGCCCCGATGAACAACATGGATGGTGCGGCCTTCGGACTGTACGCTGCGCTTCCCGACGGCACGGTCATCGCCCTGCCCATGGCAGATGCGCCGACTGCCCGTCTGCAGGTCATTCACAACGCGGCCGACCCCGGCGCGGACCAGGTGGACATCTACCTGAACGGCACGCTGCTTCTCGATGACTTCGCCTTCCGTCCCGCCACGCCCTTCGTGGACGTGCCCGCGGGTGCTGACCTCACCGTCGGCGTCGCTCCCGGCAGCAGCATGTCCGCCGATGACGTGATCGCGGAGTTCACCGTGAATCTCGAAGACCGCATGGCATATGTCGCCATGGCCAGCGGCGTGCTCAATCCCATGCAGTTCGCCTCGAATCCTGACGGCCGCGAAACCGGCTTCCGCCTCTACATCAAGGAGGATGCGCAGCTGTCCGCCATGAATGACGGTGTGGATCTGACCGTGTTCCACGGAGCAACCGACGCCCCGACCGTGGACGTACTCGCCCGTGACGTCGCGACGCTCGTCGATGACGCTGCCTATGGTGATTTCACCTCCTACTTCAACGTTCCTGCCGGCAGCTACACGCTCGACGTGACGCCCGGCAGCGACAACAGCACGGTGGTGGCATCTTTCCGCGCCGAGCTGAACACGCTTGACGGCGGATCGGCAGTCGTCTTCGCCTCCGGCTTCCTCGCCCCGGCGCAGAACAACGACGGTGCACCCTTCGGACTGTTCGCCGCCCTCGGTGACGGCACCGTGATTCCGCTTTCCGGCGTGACTTCCGTCCGCGGTGACAATGCCCCGCTGCCTGTGCAGGCGCTTTCCGCCTATCCGAATCCCGCCCGTGAGCAGGCAACCCTGCGTTTCGCCGTCGAGCGCGACGCCGCGGTCACCCTGCGGGTCTTCGACATCAGCGGTCGCGAGGTGTACACCGCCGACCGCGGTCAGCTCGCCCCGGGCGTCTATGACGCGAACATCAACACGGCCAACCTGGCCCCCGGCCTCTACCGGGTCCTTCTTTCAACCTCTGCCGGCATCACATCCACGACGGTGTCTGTCGTTCGTTAGCAACACACAGTCGGCAGATTCAAACGCCCTCCCCGTTTCCCGGGGAGGGCGTTTTTCATTACAGAATATTAATAGCGGACAGACAATATCCTTTATATATTACAGCACCTCTCTCCATTGAATTGCGTGGTGCTGTCATGCGAATTCTGTATATCGCTGCAATCCTCCTCATCCTTCCCCTGTCACTTGCCGCCCAGATCACGCCGGTGCCGCTCGCCGACCGCCTCGCGGAAGCGGAAATCATCGCAGAAGTCGAAGTGCTCGATGCGGTCTCCTTCTGGGATGCGACCGGGGCGAACATCCATACCTCCCACCTCCTGCGCGTGCGAAAGCTGTTCAAGGGAACGCTCTCCGAGCCCGAGATTGAAATCTTCACCATGGGTGGCCGCGTCGGCATGCAGATACAGCACACATCCCATGAGCTGCGGCTGCGTATCGGCGAGAGCGGACTGCTGCTCTGCTCACCATCATATCTCCGGGGCTCGCCGCGCGGCTTGCCGCCGGAGCTGCGCATGGAAGCGGTGGCGGCGCAGCAGGGTTTCATCCGATATGACGCGTTGAGAGGAACGGCATCCGATCCCTTCGACGAATACGGGGAAATCACCACAGGGCTCTATCCCCGCATCATCATGCTTACCGGACAGCCGTGGAGGGAAATGTCCGGCGTGCGCGGACAGTCCAGCGGGAATTCGCTGCACAAGGGAGGTGGCAATGAAGTGCAGGCCCTGGCCATCACCGGCCTGTCGGGGCCCCATCCCGCAGGCAACCGCACCGTGCTGACAATCACCGGCACGGATTTCGGGAGCTCGCCGGGTACCGTCAGCTTCCGCAGTGCGGACAACGCCAGCACCGCCTTCGAGATCGATACCCAGTCGCGGGAGATCATTCTCTGGACAGACACGCAGATTCAGTGCTATGTCCCGCCCGACGCGGGCAGCGGTCCCTTGCAGGTGACAACCGCGGGTCCTTCCTCCCAGACGACGACGAGCAGCGCGCAGTTGAGCATCCCGTACTCGCGCCTGGCCTGGAATCTCAACAACATCCACTGGACCACGGATCATGTCGACGACAACGGGAACGGCGGCTATACCTGGCGCATGAATACGACTTTCGCGGGCAACGCGGCTCGTCGCGCCGCTTTCATCGACCAGCTCGAGGCCTGGCGCTGCGCCACGACGACGAACCGGGTGAACTGGGACGTCGGCCCCGACACATCGCTCGCTGCCATCGCCGCCGACGGCGTGAACATCGCGATGATGGGCGGCCTTCCCGGTGGTGTGCTCGGGCGCTGTACCAGCCGCTGGTATCTCTCGTACTGTCCCCCCGACACCGTGGCATGGCTGTATGAAATGGATATCGCCTTCGGCACCGCATACAGCTGGGAATACACAGGCACGCCGGCCTCCGGCGTGTACGATTTCCGCTCCGTCGCCCTGCACGAACTCGGACACGGCATGCAGCTGGGCCACGCCGCCGCGAGCGCACAGGTGATGTACTATGCCATCGGTTCGGGAACTACCAAGCGCGTGCTGCAGAGCAACGACATCGCCGGTGCGCAGAATGCGATGGACGCCAGCGTCGCCGCCAATCCCTGCGGCGGGATCCCCATCACCGCGCAGCTCGCGAACGCAGGTCCGGATCTGGCCGTCTGCACAGGCGGGAGCAAGCTCCTCGTCGCGCGCGGCGGCACGCAGTATGCGTGGACCATCCCACCGTCCAGCACCGTGCTCTCCACGGACGCTGCGTATACCGCATCGCCCGCATCGACGACCACGTATCGCGTGACAGTTTCCAACAGTACCTGCGCCCTGACATCGAGCGATGATGTGACCGTCACCGTGCAGTCACCCCTCGTCTCGAACGCCGGTCCCGATGTCGGCATCTGTCCCAGCGGCTCCGCTTCCATCGGAAACGCGGGAGTGAGCGCGAGCGATTACACGAGCACCGGGAGCACGACGGGGACGGGATCGACCATACTGTTCCGCACCGGTGCGCGGGACTGCAGAACGCAGTTCCTGTTCACGGCAGCGGAGCTGCAGGCGCTCGGGATGTCCGCGGGCTTTATCACACGGCTGTCGTTCAGCATCGCGTCGGGCAACACTGCGACGCAGGCGATGAACGGTTTCAACGTGCGTCTCGCGCACACGAGCGCCACGGCCCTGAATACCGGCTTCCAGTCCGCAAGCTTCACCACGGTGTATTCCGCATCCTCGTACACGCCGTCGGGCAGCGGCTGGCAGCCCCTCGATCTGCAGCCATGGTTTCAATGGAACGGCCTGGACAATCTCCTCGTGGAGGTCTGTTTCGACAACAATTCCAGCGGCACCAGCTACGTGATCAACCTGACCGGTCACGGAAGCAGCTTTCTCACCACGTACAATTACAGCAGCCAGGGCGGCGTGCAGGGATGCACACTCGGCAGCGCCTTCATCAGCACAGCGCGTCCCCTGACCCGCTTCACCGTCGCGAGCGAGGGCTACAGCTGGTCACCGGCGTCCGGACTCTCGAATCCCTACGTCTCCAATCCGACGGCGTCACCGGCCGCGACGACCACGTACACGCTGACGACGACCACCTCTGCGGGCTGCGCGGACACCGACCAGGTCACCGTGACCATGCATCCCGCGAATCCGACCGCACTGACATGGGATGCGGACGTCGATTCCGACTGGGGCACGGTGGGGAACTGGGACAGTCCCTGCGCGACACCCGACGCCGGCGATGCCGTGACCATTCCGTCGGGCGTCACCCCGCCGACGGGCGTTCCGTCGCTGACACTCGCTTCTCTTGCCGTGGATAACAGCGGCGGAATCAGCCTCGCGAACCCTCTCACCGTCACCGGCACGCTCACGCTCAGCAGCGGAACGATCACGCTGTCCAACGATGACCTCACCATTGGCGGCAGCGGCAGCATCAGCGGGGGCGGGGCATCCAGCCACGTGGTCACGACAGGCAGCGGCATGCTGGTGCAGCAGAACCTGGGCAGCGGAGGCCGCAGCGGCAGCGTGCTCTTCCCCGTGGGCAGCTCCACGACATACACTCCCGTCACCTTGCAGAACAGCGGGACGGCGGATGCGTTCGGCGTACGTGTGCTCGACGGGGTGCGCGACGGCGGTCTGACCGGCACTCCGCTCACGACGCACGCCGTGGCGAAAACCTGGGATATCGAGGAAAGCGTCGCGGGCGGATCGAATGCCACCGTCACCCTGCAGTGGAACGCGGGAGACGAGCTGTCCCTGTTCAGCCGCGGCAGCAGCTACGTGGCGCATCATGACGGCAGCACATGGTCAGCATTGCAGGCGCCTTCCGCCGCCTCCGGGAGCAACCCGTACACGCAGTCCGCCACCGGGGTCAGCAGCTTCTCGCCCTTTTCCGTCGGAGACAACGCATCCCCCCTGCCCGTGGAGCTGACGGCTTTTACCGGGCGCTTCGACGGGCAGCGTGTGGCGCTGCAGTGGCGTACCGCCACGGAGCTCAGCAACTACGGCTTCCACGTCCAGCGCCGCACCGAGCGCACCGCCTGGACCACGCTGGCCTTCGTTCGCGGATCCGGCACCGTCAACACGCCGCAATCCTATGACTACATCGACGGCGCGCTGCCGCCCGGCAGCCAGTGGCATTACCGGCTCAGGCAGGAGGACCGCGACGGCACGGTGACGTACGGTCCTGAAATCACGGTCACACGCGCGCAGCCCGCGTCGGTCACGCTTTCCCCAGCCTGGCCGCAGCCCGCCTCAGCCACGGCGCATGTCCGTGTCACCATGCCCGTCGCGGAGCGGGTGCAGCTCATTCTCTGCGACATGGCGGGCCGGGAAATCCTTCGCCTCCGCGACGAAAGGCTCGCGGCCGGGACGCACCTCTTCCGCATCCCGACCGGCGATCTGCGCACGGGCAGCTACATGCTGCTGCTGCGCGGCTCCGGCAGCGTGCAGCGCAGCCGGCTCGTCGTCCTCCGCTGACAACACCCCGTCGCGCCGAGCACCGGCAACGGACCTGATACGACGCCCTCCCCGTACACCGGGGAGGGCGCTTTGTATACATGCATCAGATATTATTGTCTTGCGTCGATGTATTTGCTATGTTTTGCGCATCGAACGCATCTCACGATCGCACACAACAACGCAGCACCTGCCAGGGAAAGTACGATGACACGTCTCACTCTCCTTCTTTTCGCATTCCTCATTTCCTTTTCACCCCTGCGCGCCCAGACCGAAGACAGTGTTCGCACCTGGGAATTTCACACCGTGGAGATCGCCGCGCAGCGCATCGCCTTCGGACGCATGGACGTTCCCATGCGCAAGGAAGCGCTTTCCGACGTTCTCGGCCGTTCGGGTTTCACACTCGTCCGGCGCGGGGTGGACTTCGCGCAGGATATCGCGGTGGACGGATTCCGGCGCGGCGACATCGCCGTCGTGGTGGACGGCGAGCGCTATCACAGCGCCTGTCCCAATCGCATGGACTCCCCGCTCACGCGCGTCAATCCCCTCGACCTGGCCGCGGTGACCCTGCAGAAATCCACGCTCGACGCGGTTTCTGGCCTGGCGGGCAGCGTGCACTTCCGCCGACGTCCCCCCTCCGATACGCTGCGCTGGCAGGCGTCGCTCGCCGGCAGCGCGGGCGCCGTACCCGCAGCGGACGCGGCCGCACTGCTGGAGACGCGCGATCATGCGCTCTCGCTGCGCTATGCCACAGGCGATCCCTACACCGACGGCGCGGGACAGGAATTCACCGACCGCTACGGCTACAGTTCGCTGCATGCCTACACGCTCGCGGAAGCCACGCTGCGCGGCCGCAGCGGCGACTGGCAGTACGGCGGGGGATTTTCCTACACCGAAAACGTGCTCTTTCCCTTCCTGCTGATGGACGAACGTTTCAACCGCGTCAGCAGCGGACACGTGCAGTGGAAAAACATCCGCCTGTACGCGACATACACCGATCATCTCATGACCAATGAGTGCCGGCAGGGAATGATGGACATGCGCACCGAGGCCCGCAACCTCACCGTCGGACTGCACGGGGAGTACTTCGAGGCATGGATGCGGAACTGGGACGCGGACAACCGTTTCGACCGGCGCATCGATCCCGACGGGAACCCGTGCATTCTCCTCGGCAGAGCAGCCGCAGAGCCGCTGCTCGCAAACCACATGCTGCCAGAGGTACAGCAGTATTATGCCGCCGGTGTGCACCGTCTGCACTTCGGCCCGCTGTCCGCGGCCCTGCGGGCGGGGATGAGCTACACGCGCATCGGCGATGAAGCGCGACTCCCCTTCTACCGCGAACTGTATGCCGACGCGGACAACGGTCGCATCTATGCGGTGGCGGCCGCACAGCTCGAGTGGCGCAGACGCGCGGGCGCGGCAGGCGGGTACGGGCTGCAGTTGGAAGCCGCCGCGGAGCCTCCGCAGGCCGAGGAACTCTATATCGCAGTGCGGAAACCAGGCACGAAGCCTGCCTGGAGCGGCAATCCCACGCTCGCACAGCCTTTGCGCGGAACGCTGCGCGCGAGCGCCCGGTGGATGGACCTTCAGGCGGAGATCTCCGCGAGCGGTGTCACCAACTACGTGCAGCCGGTCAAGCGCAATGCCACAGCGGGCATGTACCAGAGCTTCGACAACGTGGACGCCTGGCTCGCCGCGGCGACGCTGCGCTATGAACGCCGCCTGGTCACAGTGGATCTCGCATGGACGTGGGGAGAGCAGATGGAAAACGCTGCGCCGCTGTCTGAGATCCCCCCATTGCGCGCACACGCCGCCCTGCGCACACCGTCATGGCACAACCTTTCCCTGCAGGCCGGCATCACCGCGCAATCGGACCAGAAGCGCATCGACCCCGCGCTGGCGGAGTTCGCCACGCCGGGCTGGATGCGCGTCGACGTCGGACTGCGCTGGAGCGGCGCACATCTGCGCGCGAACCTCCTGGTCGAAAACCTGTTCGACCGCAGTTACCGCCAGCATCTCTCCTACCTTCGCAACCCCTTCGCGGCGGGCATGCAGGTGTTCGAACCGGGCCGCACCATACGCCTGCAGCTGCACATCGGATCCTGATCGTCCGTCCGCAATTGTTGCGCTCGTGACAGAGCAGCTACTGTGCGTACATTCCTTCGAGTGATGCGAGGTACACCGCGCTGCCGTCCGGTCGTGTGACGCGGGAGACGGAAAAGGCGGCCACGCTGCGGGGCGGCACGAGGTCCACGGGTTTGCCGTCCTTCCACATCATGCGCGCGCCCTCGTATTCGTCGGCCCAGCGGAGGCGCTGCGCCCGCGTCCCGCTGAACAGGTAGAGGGAAATCGTCTGCTGCGCGTTCTTCCCCTGGAACTGCACGAGCACGGGCTGTTCCGCATCGAAGCCCTTTGCGTTCTGCGCAGGGAGATCCACGGTGAACACGTCCCCGTCGTCCCAGTTCACGGTCACCGTGTTGCCGAACACGCGCGGGGCGTTCCCGCCCCGGAGTATGGGCGTGTTCACATGCATGCCGTCCTCCGCGATGGAGAGATACTCCGTATCCCCGTAGGCTTTCTTGAACAGGTAGCGATTCCAACGCAGTTCGAGCAGCTGTCCGTAGCCGTTGTCCTTCGGAATCATGCCGTGAATCAGGCGATGCTTCGCGCCGGCGGTGCCGCGGCTGTCGAGATTCCACTCCATGTAGTAGCGGTCGCGCTCGTCGCGGTAATTGCTTTCCAGGCTGAAGTACAGGCTCTGCCGTGCCGGATCGAAGGTCGGCGCGAACATGTTGTTCACGCCCCAGAACAGCACGTTGTTGTCGTTGCGGTCGATGGTGTCCTTGCGTACCAGCATGTTGAAATGCGTGTCATCGTACGCGACGTCCACGAAGGAGTGGTCGCTGCCTGTCTCCACCTCGATGCGCGACGCGGTGCAGCCGGCTGCGGTGAACAACGTGACGGCGAGGAGGAACGGGGAAACGAGACGCCGGGAGAGGGAATTGAAAAGCACGAGAAGCATGCCATATCCGCAGACTGTTCGACTGATGTCCGCAAGCTACGCCGCGGCGGAGGAAATGGCAATCGGCGCCTGTCAGCCTTTGTGATCGGACTTCATCCGCAGCTCGTACAGGTCGGTGCGGCGGTCCCCGTACGCCGCATAGTCGACGATGATGGCCAGCACCGACGCCACCACCCTGCCGTTGACCACCACGCAGAGCTGTCCCTCGGGAAAGATGGCCAGCAGCGTGCGAATGGCATGCTCCGACCAGTGCACCCCGCCGATGCCGGCATAGGCCTCGGACATCGCCTCCTTGAAATCGAGATAATCCTCGACAACGCAACTTCCGGTTCAGTTGCGTAAATATGCACGGGAACAATGTATTCCATCCCTAATGTTGATATAGCATACACAGCCTGTTTCCATTCCCGCCGTCACCCGCTGCCGCAGTACCGGAACCGCGGCACGGCGCAGGAAGCATCACCAGTTCGGGACAATCATGATATTCGAAATGTGGGTCGTCATCGCACTCCTGCTGGCCGCACTCGTGCTGTTTTCCACCGAGCGCATCGGAGTGGATATGACCGCGATGCTCATCATGACCGTCCTGCTGCTGACCGGCGTGCTCACTCCCGAGGAAGGCTTCTCCGGCTTCAGCAACGCCGCCACGGTCACCGTCGCCGCGATGTTCGTCATCAGTGCGGGACTGCGGCAGACCGGCGCGGTCAGTTTCCTCGCGATGCTTTCCACACGCATATTCGCACAGAGCTACTGGGCCGGCATCGCGCTGAGCATGCCGCTGATCGGCATCGCCTCCGCCTTCGTCAACAACACCCCCGTCGTGGCCGTCTTCATTCCCGTGCTGCTCGGCGTGGCACGCGACACCGACATCAGTGCCACGCGCCTGCTGCTGCCGATCAGCTTCGCCTCCATGTTCGGCGGCATTCTCACGCTTGTGGGTACGTCCACCAACATTCTCGTCAGCTCCATCGCCGCCGATCACGGACTTCCCGCTTTCGGCATGTTCGAGTTCACCGTGCTCGGCGGACTGTTTTTCGTGGCGGGTATTGTGTACATGCTCGTCGTGGGAGTGCGCATGCTTCCCGATCGGCGGG
>CAJXSA010000067.1 GCA_913060595.1 uncultured Ignavibacteria bacterium | reverse complement strand
CCCTCGCTTTCGCCCTCGCTTTCGCCCTCGCTTTCGCCCTCGCTTTCGCCCTCGCTTTCGCCCTCGCCCTCGCCCTCGCCCTCGCTTTCGCCCTCGCTTTCGCCCTCGCTTTCGCCCAAAAGAAAAACCCGTCCCTGAACCAGGGACGGGTTTTTCTTGCGTTTCGCTTCCGCTATAAAAGCGGAGGGAAAGAAGTATTAGCGCGTGAGCACCATCTTCTTCGCGGCGCTGTACGGAGCCGATCCGTCAACCGGACTGGCTTCCATGCGATACAGGTAGATACCGCTGGAGACCGTCTGACCGAGATTGTTCGTGGCATCCCAGGTCGTGATATAGCTGCCGGAGGCGTGGAAGCCGTTGAGCAGCGTGGCGACCTCGCGACCGAGCATGTCATACACGCGGACGCTGACGTTGGCGTCACTCGGGACGTTGAACGCAATGTTGGTGGTCGGGTTGAAGGGATTCGGATAGTTCTGCGTCAGCTCGAAGTTCGCCGGATTGACGATGTCTTCGACGCGACGATCGGCCGGCTTGGAATCCTTGGCGAGCAGGTTGACGACGCGGAGGTCACCGATACGCTCGGCGACGACGCTGATGTCTTCGCTGCTGCTGTAGATCACTGCCGTGCGCGGGTCACGGACGATGGAGGGCTCGCCGCCGTGGTTCTTGACGCGGGTGTAGAACTGCGCGACACGGTCGACCAGGCTGGCGTCCACCTTGTTCAGGGAGAACACCTGCGTGTTCGGATCGCTCATCATGGACACGATCGGGCTCTGGGCCGGAATCTGGATGTTGTCCAGCTTCGGCGTGGCGAGCACGGTGTTCATGGCGTCGATCTCCTGCGTGGTGGCAACCTGCGAGAAGACGTCCGTCAGCGGATGCTTGTTGAGCTTGTATTCCGGAAGCACTGCGAAGTGACCGCCGTTCTGCACGTACTCGCGTGCGGTGGCGGCGGAGGCGGCATCGAGGTCGCCAACAAAGAGGACCTTTCCGTTGACCGGATACTCGACGGCGCCGAGGGTACGATCGACGAATTCAACGTCCACGCCCTGCTGGGCATAGGCGGTGATGATCTGATTCTGCGTCTCGCTGCTGATGGCACCCGGGGTGCTGACAATCATCGGCGCAAACGGCACGACCAGCTCACGGCTGTACTCGTTGTTGATGAGGTTCTCGTCATCCGGACGCTCGACAACAGCCTTGATCGTATAGCTGCCGGAGGTGAGGGACGGGAAGTTGAACACCTGGGTGTCCATGAAGGGCGCCTGGTTCAGGAACACGCGCTTCTCCTGGTAGCCGACGGTGTTCATCGTCGCGTTGTCGATCACCCAGACTTTCCCGAAGGTGATCTGGTTCGGCAGGTAGCTGTAGTGCGCATACGCTGCGAAGTCCACGGTCACATCGAGGCCGCCGAAGCCGTTGTTCGGGTAAATGGCCACGACGCCGACGTCGGACATCTGGACGAAGTTCGGGCGGATCATCTTCGTGTTGAAGACGCGGAACCAGTCGGGGATCCAGGTCATGCCGCCGTCAAAGGAGAATTCCTGGAGGCCGAAGCCGTAGTACTTGCTGAACACACCGAGCGGCTCGAAGGGGCTGCCGGTCTGGTCCATGCCGATGCCGGGGCCGAAGGAACCGGGATCCACCGCCGTCATGCAGGTACCCACGCGGTAGGTGCCGGCGGGAAGCGTCACGGGCGGACTGAACGGATAGCTGACCCACTTCTCGCCCTGCGGCGGGAAGGGCACGGGGCCGGTACTGGCCACGATGCTGTTCGAGGTGGCGTCCCACACGTTGACGGTCATCATCGACGTCGATGCGGGCGGCTCGAGCTCAACAGTGCTGCCCTGCCAGACGTCCACACTCGTGATCGTCTGCGGTGCGTAAATGGTGTACACGTTCACGTCGCACTCGTCGGGCGACGGGAACAGGGTGTTCATGGCCATGCCGTTGTCAAAGCCGAGGGAACCAGGCGTGACATCGAGAGGAACGACCACGCTGTTGTCGCTGGTGCTCATGAAGAGATCGCCGCGCATGAACAGGTCGATCATCGCTTCGTGCGTACCCTTCTGACCTGCGAGGTCGAACGTGGCGCGCAGACGGTATGCGTCTTCGGCGGGGATGCCGAGATCGACGTCCGCGAGACTGGTGATGCTGTTGCCGGGATACTTGTGATCCACGGCGAGGTTCAGCACGCCCGGCGTCTGGCTGTTCTGGACATAACCTTCCGCGACGACGGCGTTGTTCAGCGGACGATGGCCGTGCACGCTGTACGGCGGCAGGGTGGTGAAGTCACCGACGAGGCCCAGCGGGTTGAGGGTCGGGTTGCCGGTGTAGTTGAGATCGACGCCGCCGCGGATGTCGCGGTAGCCGTCGTAACGGTTGAAGATCAGACCCCAGCGGACGAGGGTACCGTTGTCGCCGACCAGGTTATCCGCCACTTCGAGAGTCCAGAGACCCGTGCCGGAACCGGAAGTCGGAAGGCTGCTTTCCGGGACGTACACGCCGCGGAAATACGCAGTCACGTTGGCCGGCGAATTGATCGCGGCACCGGGAATGGCGGTGCCGGGATTGCTGTCAAAAATCGTGTTCTCGTAATTCGCACCCGCGAGACCGTTCTGGGTGGAAAGTGTGTAGCTGCCGGTCGGGCCCGTCAGCGTGATGGTCAGGTCAGCCGCAGCCGGGTGGTCGATGTCAACCAGGACTGCCAGCGTGCTGATGGTGAACACATCAGGAACATCGATCGAGCTGGAGGTCGTGCTGAAATCCACGATGGGGCTGCCCGGAGACCTGAAATATTCGAATTCCCTGTTGAGCTGCGCTTCGGCAGTCAGGGAAGTCAGGAAAGCGAGCGCCACCAGCGCTACTGATAGCCTAACAACTTTCATTGATTCCTCCGATGGGGTTATGAATAGATGAAATAGGAAAACTTGCGTTCGTCTTCAGACTCTAGTGATTAAGGAGCAAACTACCATTTACTGCTTGCAAAGTCAAGCAATCAAAGGCCTGCGGAAGGATACCACGACGAGAGGGATTCTTGCGGAAAGCCAGTGTGGATGTGAGCGTGATTTCCCGTTGCTCCATGGAATGCAGTAGACATGAAAACGCAAACAGAATAGCACCTGCCTGCAAGAATGTCAATAATGGGGCAAAAAAAACAATACGGGCTCGCGACAATGCGCAGACGCGGCGCAGCTTGCAATTCCCTCCCCGGTTCGGCATCTTTGAATGATATGCCGGTGCAGCATTCCTCCATACCACCCGTGTTTTTCCTGTCTGACGTGCACCTGGGGGTCGGTGACGACGCCGCGGAAGCGCACAAGCTCTCGCTGCTGCTCACCCTCCTCGCACACATTCGCGAAAGTGGCGGGTCGCTGTACATCGTCGGAGATCTCTTCGATTTCTGGTACGAGTACCGCGCCGTCGTGCCGCGCGGCTACCACCGTCTCTACACCGCGCTGGAAGACCTGCCCGCCGCGGGCGTCCCGGTGACGTACCTCGCCGGCAACCACGATTTCGCCATCGGCGCATTTTTCAGCGAAGATCTCGGCATCACCGTTCTGCGGGACGATATCAGCTTCCAGGCAGGAGACACCCGTTTCTACGTCTATCACGGGGACGGCCTCGCACCGAAGGACGGCGGCTACCGCGCGCTCAAACGCGTGCTGCGCTCGCCGCTCGCACAGTGGGGCTTCCGCCTGCTGCATCCCGATCTCGGCTTCGGCATCGCGCGACGCTTCTCCCATACGAGCCGCGGCTATACCAGCGGCAAGGACTACGGAGAAAAGGACGGCATGCGCATGGAAGCGATCCGGCGCATCGAGGAGGGAAACAATGTCGTCGTCATGGGACATCGTCACCTCCCGCAGCGCGAAGAGATCAACGGCGGCGTCTATATCAACCTTGGCGACTGGATTCATCACTTCACCTACGCGGTTTTCCGCGACGGTGACATCAGGCTTCATACCATGATCAACGGATTCGAGGAGCAGTTCTCAGAATGACCGTCACGCCGCGCAGATTCTGGACCATCGCAATTCCCGTCCTCGTCGTCGTGATCGGCGGGTGGATGTTCATTTCCAACATGACCGAGGGACTGCCCTCGCTGGCGGAGCTCGAAAACCCGCGTCCTCCGTTCGCGACGCGCGTGTATTCCGCCGACGGTGTTGTCATCGATCGCTTCTTCGAGGAAAACCGCTCCCGCATCACCACGCTCGACAGTGTGCCCCGCGCCTTCCTCGAAGCGCTGCTCGCCACCGAGGACCGGCGGTTCTACAGCCACTGGGGCGTGGACGTCCGAGGACTGTTCGCGATTCTTGCCGAACGCGTGTTCAGTCTCTCCCTCCGCGGCCGCGGCGCAAGCACCATCACACAGCAGCTCGCCCGCCTCCTCTATCTGACACGCGAGGTGACGCTGACACGAAAATTCCGTGAAATGCTCACCGCGGTGCAGATCGAGCGACGCTATACAAAGAACGAAATCCTGATCATGTACCTCAACGTGGCGCCGTTCGGCCGCGGCGCCTACGGCCTGCAGTCCGCCGCTGCCGTATTTTTCGGCAAACGGCCCAAAGAACTGACAACGGCGGAATGCGCCTTCCTCGTCGGCGCCCTGGCAAATCCCACGCGGTACGATCCGCGGCGCAGCCATGACCGCGCCACCGCGCGGCGGAACACCGTGCTGCGCAACATGGTCGACGAGGGATATCTCGATCCGGGACGCTACGAGCAGATCCGCAGTGACAGCATCATCACGCGTTCGCGGACGCGCTCCGCCGGCATCGCGCCGCATTTCGTCGAATACGTGCGCCAGCTGCTTCGCGAAAAAGCGGAAAAATACGGCTTCGACCTTTACCGCGACGGACTGTCGGTGTACACGACCATCGACAGCCGCATGCAGGAGCATGCGAACCGCGCGGTCATGGAGCACCTGCTCCCCTTCCAGGAGCAGTTCGACAAGCGGTGGAACTGGAACACACCGACGCGTCGAGGCATTCTCGGTACGGCGATTCGCGTCGCAATAAAAGCCTCGCCGGAATACAAGTCGGCCGGCAGCGCCGAGGAACGCGAACGCGTGGCCATCCGCATGCGCATGAATTCGCGCTTCGTGGACTCCGTCAAACAGGCCATCGCCAGCATACAGGTCGGCTTCGTCGCCATCAACCCGCAGACCGGGGAAATCAAGGCCATGGTGGGAAATTCGGCGATGGATTTCCGCTACGGGCTGAATCACGTGACGCAGATCACGCGACAGCCGGGATCCACCTTCAAGCCCTTCATTTATACCGTCGCCATCGACAACGGCTACAGTCCCGCGTACCAGCTGTCGAACGACCCGATCGATATGATTGACGGCTCGGGCACACGCTGGCGCCCCCGCAACTTCGGGGGGGAGACCGGCGGCATGTACACGCTGCGGGCCGGCCTGAAAAACTCGGTCAACCTCGTCGCCATCCGCACCATCCTCGAAATCGCCCCCGCGGAAGAGGTCGTGCGCTACGCGCGGCGCATGGGCATTGAAACGCCGATGCGCCCTGTTCCCTCCCTGGCCATCGGCACGTCGGAGGTCGTCCCCCTGCAGATCATCTCCGCGTACGGAGCGTTCGCCAACGAGGGCATTTACGCCAAGCCCTTCGCCGTGACGCGCATCGAGGACCGCGACGGACGCGTCATCGAAAGCAACACCAGTGAAATCCGGGAAGTCCTCAGCAAGGAAACCGCCTTCATCATGTCAAGCATGCTGCGCTCGGTCATCAACGGCGGAACGGGATCCGGCACGCGGCGCTGGTTCAACGGACCGGCCGGCGGCAAGACCGGCACCACACAGGATTACGCGGACGCATGGTTCATCGGCTTCACGCCGAACATGGTCGCGGGCGTGTGGACAGGCTTCGACGACCGGCGCATCACGTTCACGGGATCATACGGACAGGGCAGTGTCGCCGCCGCGCCCATCTGGGGACGCTTCATGAAGTACGTCTACGGCGACAAGCGCATCAAGCTGCGCGTGCGGGATTTCGCCATGCCCGAAGGGGTCACGCAGGAAAAGATCTGCCTGGATTCGCAGAACCTCGCCAATCCCTTCTGCCCGAGCACGGTCATGGAATACGTCAACGCGAAATACTTCCCCGGTTACTGCACGATGCACACCTCGACCTCCGGCACAGGCGTCGAGGAAACGCAGCCCCGGGAGCGCACCATCGAGTACTGAGACGTGTGGCAGCGTGCGCTTGCGTCACGCGCGGGGAGGCCGTACATTTCAAGACATCACCTCTGAAAACTACCATTTTCACCATACGGAGTGCGTTATGAGAAAACACGTTTCCATCGTTCTCTTCCTGGCCCTGCTTGCCTCAATATCGCTCACCGCCTGCGGCGGGGGCGGCGATGAAGGCGCAGCCTCGGAAGAGAAGAGCGGACTGGATAAGCTGGCGGATGCCGCCGACGACATGGCCAAGGCGGCGGAAGAGATGGCTGCCGGGACCAGTGAGGAGCGCGAACCGGTCGCGGCCGTCAACTTCCGCGTGCTCATGAAATACCTCCCCGAGCAGTTTCTCGACCTGCAGCGCATGGAGCCGGAGGGTGAATCGGCTTCCTATGGCAACTGGAATTTCTCGCAGGCCAAAGTCAAGTTCACCGGCCCCGAGAACGCATGGGTGGAACTCGAGATCTTCGACTACGCCTACATCTCCATGCTCTATGCCCCGTTCCGCATGATGTGGAAGATGGGATACGACCGGGAGAGCTCGAAAGGCTATGAGCGCACCACGGAAATCGCCGGCTATCCCGCCGTGGAGAAATGGTCCATCGACTCCGAGCGCGCCGAGGCCACGGTGCTCGTCGACGACCGCTTCATCGTCACGGCCACGTCGCGGAAGATGCCGGAAGGCACACCGCGGCAGATGCTCGAGGAAATGGGATTGCAGGAACTCGCGAAGGAAAAAGCGGATACGCCTCCGGCGTGACCTCCCTGTCTCCCTCTTTTTCAAGCCGGCGTCACTGCCGGCTTTTTTATTGTGCGTCGGCCCGCAGCAGCGCCTGAAGCCGCTCGGCAGCCTGAAACACCCGCGGACCGGGGCGCAGAAAGATATCGGCATCGACCGCGTGCAGCCGGCCGCGGCGCACCGCGTCGATGCCTTTCCACTCGGGAAATCGCGCCTCGAGGTCCCCGATCTCCATGTGCATGTCATCGGGAAAAAGCAGCATGGAAGGATTCATGCGCAAGACGGCTTCACGGTTCAGCGTCGGATAATTCCCCGGGATCCCGGCCGCGGCGTTGTGCGCACCCGCGAGTTCGATGATTTCGTTGAGAAAGGTGCTCCCGCCCGCGGCCATGATGGGCTGTGTACTGATGAGCATCAGCAGGGACGAGGGGGGCGCCGGACGCTGTGATCGCAGCCGGCGCTCGAGCGCCCGAAGGGAATCGATTCGCTGTGCCGCCGTGCTGTCCCTCCCCGTGATCGCACCCAGGTCCCGCACCGTCTTGCAGATGCCGTCAATGCTCCGGGGATTGGCCACGAAAATGCGGAGGCCGACGCGGATCAGTTTTTCGAAGGTGGCGTGCGTGTTTCCCTCCACGGACATCACGACCAGGTCGGGCTGCAGCGCGAGTATCCGTTCGACGTCCGGTGTCAGCAGATCGCCCACCACCGGAAGAGAGGACACGCGAGAGGGATGGTCGCAGTGCGTCGTCACCCCGACGACGAGACTGTCCGCATTGAGGAAATACAGGCTCTCGGTCAGACTCGGCGCCAGCGAGACGATGCGCAGGGGCACTCCCGGGAAGCGGACCTCGCGGCCGAGGTCATCGGTCACGAGAAGCCGCCCCGACGGCTCCTCATGCGACGGCCGGCTGCAACCCGCCGCTGCGCAGATGAGCAGGACGAGGAGAGCCGGCCGGATGACATGTCTGACGATGCGCCGCAATGCAGCCTACTTGTTGAAGCCGAGAATGGCCTTGACGACATGGGCCGCCATAGAGGGGTTTTCTTTGAGCCGGCGCGTGGAGTATGCGTACCACTGATCGCCGAAGGGAACGTACACACGCAGCCTGTGACCCTGCGCGACGATTTCGTCACGACGCTTCGGGCGCACGCCGAGCAGCATCTGGAATTCATAGTTCTCGCGGGCGAGGCCGAGCTGCTTCACGTACGCAATCCCGTGTTCGAGCAGCAGATCGTCATGCGTGGCAATGCCCACGTATGCGCCGCCGCCAACCCCCATTTCGGTCAGCAGCTTGAAATTATCCTGCACTTCCGCGCGGCCTTTGAACGCGATGGCCTCGGGTTCGACGTAAATGCCCTTGCAGAGACGGATGTTGGTTTCTCCCTCGTCCATCAGTGTCCGGAGATCGTCCGCGGTGCGGCGCAGATAGGCCTGCAGCACCACACCGACGTGCCGACCGTAATCGCGCCGCAGCGAGCGGTACATTGCGAGCGTATCGTCGGTGAAGGGATGATCCTCCATGTCGAGACGCACGAAGTTGTCGTATCCCTTCGCGATATCGAGCAGCACACGGATGTTTTCGTCGAAAAAATCGAGATCGATGCTCAGGCCCAGCTGCGTGGGCTTGATCGACAAGTTGGCATCGAGGTCGTTGTCCTTGATTGCATGCAGCACCCCTTCGCACTGCGTGCGCATGGCGAGGGCTTCCTCGCGGGAATTGACGCTTTCACCCAGAACATCCATGGTTGCCATGATGCCGCGGGCGTTGAGATCCTTGACGACGCGCACACCGTCTTCCAGCGTTTCGCCCGCGATATAGGGCTTCGCGAAGTACCCGACGATGGGACGGGGAATGAACGGTATGCTCGCCGCGATCAGTTTGGAAAAGATTGACATGGTTTGATTCTCAGTGGCGTTAGAGGCGTGGAGAAAGCTGAATGGCTGTGCCCCTCCCCTGCATCAACAAAATTACTTCCGGTCCCAAGGAAAAACAAACGAAAAGGATGCCCGTATCCGGCACACAGCCCCACCCCGGCCGCGAATATTTCCCGTCACTCCCCGTCGAGCAGCGCGCGATACACGTCCATGGTTTTTTCCGCCATGCGCGTGTTCGTGTAATGTTCGAGGACGCGTGCCCGTCCCTTCTCCCCGTATGTCGCACGCAGCGCAGAGTCATCGAGCAGCCGCTGCATCGCCGCGCGCATTTCTTCCCAGTTCTTCTCCTCGAACGTCAGGCCTGCGTCGCCGATCACGCGTGGGATTTCGGCATGGGTGGAACCGATGACCGGCACCTCCGAAGCCATGGCCTGCACGAGCACCTGGCCGAACTGCTCCTTCCAGTGCGCGACGGTATACGAAGGCAGCACCAGCATGTCCATCACATTGATATGCCGGGGCACGTCGCTGTGCGGTATGGAGATCACCAGTCGGACGCGCTCCCCGATGCCCAGTTCCGCCGCACGAGCGCGCAGGTCGCTCTCCAGCGCCCCGCCGCCGATGATGAGAAGGGAAAAATCTCCATCCAGTTTCGCGGCTGTTTCGACCAGATCCATCACGCCCTTCTCAGGCACGAAGCGACCGATGAATCCGATCACGGTTCCCTTCAGTCCCAGTTCCTCTTTCAATGCCGGGTTGTCCCGTTTCCGGAACAGTTCTGGATCCAGTCCCAGCAGCGGCATCACGTGCACGGGGCCTTCATATCCCTTGGCGCGGAGGATGTCCCGCGCATCGGCATTGCCGCAGATGGCGGCGTCACTGCGCCGCAGATTGAAGCGCTCGAAGAAACTGAAGGGAAAGGACAGCGCTTTCTCGAAATTCATCCAGGTGAAAAACAGCGTTTTTGCATGCGGGGCGAAGAGGCGTCGGCAGAGCAGCGCCTGGAAATAGGAAAATGCGTCCGTGCCTTCTTCCACGTGCAGGATATCGGGTTTGAAATCCCGCATGCCGAGCGAAATGGAACGATAGACATGCGCCGCTTCCTTGCCGCTGAACAACACGGGGAGACCCCGCACGTCGAGTTCGTCGTCGCGGTGCTCATCGTGGCGTATGGTGAAGAGGTAGTCCTTCCACACCGTGGGCACGATGATGCGCAGGTTGACGTCGTACAGCCGTGCGAGCGCGCGCCATTTCTCGCGCCCGACGCGGGTGATGTAGGTATGGCTGATGACAAGGATATTCACAGCGGTGGTCTCGCTCGGTGTCGGTTACTGATGCGCGGCGATGGCCTTCTCATACACGTCGACCGTGCGCCGGGCGATTTCCGGCCAGGCGAACACCTGCTCGACGCGGGTGCGTGCGCCGCGGCCAAGGCTGCCGCGCAGTGCGTCGTCGCCCAGCAGGCGTATGAACTGCTCGGCGAGCTGTTCCGGACTGCGCGGATCGACGAGCACGCCGCTCGTGCCGTCTTCAATGATTTCGGGAATGCCGCCGACCTTCGTTCCCACCAGCGGCAGACCGCTGGCCATGGCTTCCAGGCCGGAGATGCTGGTCGCTGCCATGAGCGAGGGCAGTGCGGCAATCGTCGACAGTGCGTAGAACTTGGGCATGGCGGTGTTCGGCACGTTGCCGGTGAAAAAGACGTCCGCCGCCTGTCCGCTCTCGCGCAGCATTTCCTCGAAACGTTTGCGCTCGTCCGGGAAGCCGCCGCCCACGATAAGGAACTGAACGTCGGGGTGCTGCGCACGGACGATAGGCACGGCGCGGATGAAGTACTCGACGCCGTTCTTCGGTTCGAGGCGGCGCGGACAGATGATGACAGGGCGTGCGGGATCGAGGCCGTAGTCCTTGTCGATCACGCCAAAGCTGTTGTCCGGGCGAAATTTCGCTGCGTCCACGCCGTTGGGGATGTAGAAGTTCCGCGCCGGAGCGATGCCCGTGGCGGTGGATTTCTCATACAGCTCACGGCTGGGACTGATGATGGCGTCGGCGTGACCGAGAAAGAGACGGATTTTGCGTCGCCCGGCGGGGGTCTCGAACATTTCGAGGTAATTCGACGTGTGATTTGTCCACACGAGCGGAATATCCCGACGGAGCGTCCATGTGGTCCAGCAGTTCGGTGTCAGGTCATGCCAGTGCAACACGTCGAAGCGCTGCGCGGCATGCAGCCGGCGGATGTATTCCCGCACGCGTCGAATGTAGACGAGGTGCTTGATGCGCGGCGTGCTGCGATCGACGAAGAGGTTGTGCACGGTGAATCCTTCCATCTCCTCGACGCTGTCCTCACCCGCAGCGTACACGGGATGCACGAGATGCAGGGTGTGACCGTTCTGCACATGGGCGCGCGCCAGTTCCAGCGCGTGTGTCGCCATGCCGCCGATATTGGGAAGGAAGTCCGAGGTCAGGAGAAGTATGTTCATGTGCGGGCTCCAGGCAGCGCGTTGACATCGTCGATGACGCGACGCAGCCGGTGTATGGCCTGGTGTTCCGCCGTCGCGCGTTCGTAGCCCGCGCGGGCGATGGCCAGGCGCTCGTCCTCATGTTCCAGATAGTAGGTGATTTTTTCTTTGAGTTCGTCGACGCTGTCGAAGCAGGCGATCTCCTTTCCTTCCACGTACAGATCCTCGGCCTGTTCGCGCGAGCGCTGCGTGAGAAGAAAGCCGCCGTAGCCGGGGATCTCCAGCGTCCGCACATTGTGCGAGTCCTTGTTCTGCTCGCGCAGGAAATTCAGATGAATTTTCGAAACGGCGAAGAGCTTCGAAATCTCCTCCCCGTACACGGCGTTCCCTTTCCAGAGCCGCCGCAGGGGATTGCGCTCGTCGACACGCTCCCACATGTTCCCCCAGACCGAGAGGTCGAATTCCGTGATTTTCTCCAGCCACCATTCGCGCATCGGCTCCCAGGTCCCGGCGAACACCACATCGGTGGCGTATTTCGCACTGTCCTCATCGGATATGCGCTCGGGACGCTGCAGCATGGCCGGATCATAACAGAACGGCAGGTATTCCACCCGCTGCGCCCCGGCCTCGCGCAGGGGCTGCATGAGGGATTTCGCGTAGATGTAGTAGATGTCGAACAGCGGGATGCTCGCGATGCTGTCTCTCGTCGCGTTGCGGTTTTCGACGTTGAACGGACCGTCCGGATACCACTGCAGGAGGATGGGATTGTACTTCTCCTTCACTTCCCTGATCGCATCCGCGTAGACGGTCTCCCCCTTGAGGAAGAACACGACGTCGGGCCGGAAGTCCGCGACAGTGCGGACAAACGCGGCGTTCATTTTTCGCCGGCTGATGCGCCGGGTTGCGGCGGAAATCACGGGCAGGCTCGCGCCGGTAGTGAAATATGGCTGCCGGAAATCGAACACCTGCCCCTCACAGCCCAGCTGTTCAAGATAGCCCTTGTACGACCACCCGCCGGTTCCGTACCAGTATTCACAGACAAGAAGGAGTTTCATGTGGGCTCCGGGCGTTCTCCGCCCTTCATCACGGTTCTGATATACGCGGCATGGCTGCGCAGCTGCTTCCATTCTACCAGCAGCTCGAGCACAGCAAAAATACCAACGAGATACAGCGCTTCCAAAACAAACTGCATGATGGCACCCATGCCGAACTGCGCGGGAGGCAGCGCGAGGAATATCCCCGTGGCAACCGCGGCAAATACGACCGGCAGAACGAAGACGTGCAGCCAGCGGACCGACACCTCCCGGCGGATGATGAACAGGGCGCCGAACACGCCGATCAGATAATTGAGCACGATGGCCAGCGCCGCACCGCTGATGCCCAGCCAGAGCACGAAGACATACATTGCGGGCAGAAAGACCACCAGCTGGCCGATGCGCACGCGCACGATGGCTTCGGGCTTGCCCTTGGCATACAGCAGCTGCTTCATGTTCTCGAACATCGGACTGAGTAGCGCACCCGCGGCGAGTATGCGCAGCACCGGCACGGCGTCGAGCCACTGATCACCGATGATGCGAAGGAAGCTCGCGGGCAGCACACCGAAAACGAGCACGAAGGGCATGAGTACGCGGACGAGGAAATACAGGACCAGGCTGAACGCGCGTGAAAGACGTTCCCTGTCATGCTGCACTTTCGCGTACGTCGGGAGCGCGACGGTCACCACGGCAGGTGCAACGGTCTGCGGCGCCA
>CAJXSA010000066.1 GCA_913060595.1 uncultured Ignavibacteria bacterium | reverse complement strand
GGATGTCGACCGTCAGTGATACGTTGAGCGCTTGTTCAGCTCACTCTGCACAATGAACCAGACGGCAGGCGAAAAAATAATCCAAATTACCCAAAGGAGCCAACGGTTGAAGGAGTCGTTGCTCCATTTTTCGTAAAGAGCGGAATAAAAATACGTCGCAAACAGCGAACCGAATGGAATAAACATCAGGACGAGCCACAGTCCGGGGGAACTGTCGTGATCTCCGGTCGCGTCGCGCATCTCCACCGCTGTGACGTAGAACCAGTACAGTCCGTAAATCCCGAATGTAACGATGAACAGCAGCACCTGGAGTGGAAGAGAGCGGAACTTGATCCGCGGCATCATGGATGGCATGCAGAGACCTCAGCGACGAATTGTTGTCAGGATGGATATAGTGTCAGTTCTGGAGAATCGTGTACTCGACACGGCGATTGAGCTGCCGCCCCTCATCGGTTTCGTTCGTGGCAACCGGGCGTGTTTTTCCGAAACCACGTGAAATGAGGCGTATGGAAGAGACGCCCTGCGAAATGAGATAGTTGACCACCGCTGCGGCGCGGCGACGTGAGAGCCGCATGTTGTATTCGTACCCGCCGTAATCGTCGGTGTGCCCGTCGATCTGTATCATCATGCTCGGGTACTTTTTCAGAAGTTTGACGAGGCGATCGAGTTCGAGGTGGGATTCCGGCCGCAGCACATCCATGTCAAAATCAAAAAAGATGTTGTTGAGGCGAATCGACGTGCCATGCATGAGCGGTGCGAGGACGAGGTCGCGCTGCACTTCGTCGAAACCGCCCATGTCCGTCAGGTCGAGATGCTCGCTCACGGGGTAATAGCCGTCGGCGTCCGCATGAAAACCGTAATCGAAGCCCATGGGCAGGGCGATCTTGTAGCGGCCGCTCTCCGGGTCCACCGCCGCGGTGCCGATCTGTTTCCCGTCGGAGAGACGCTCGTAGGAAATGGAGGCCGGCACGATGTTGCCGTCGATGTCCGTCACCTTGCCGCTGACAAGCATCACGGGCATCGGGCGTGCGTCTTCGGGCAGCACAATGCGGAAAATATCGCTCTTGCCGAAACCCTTGCTCGTGGAGACGAAATATGCGTACTCCCCGTTCGCCGGCACGGTGTAGTAGGCATCCCAGCCCGGCGTATTGATGGGATAGCCGAGATTCTTGGGCGGGCTCCACTTCAGCCAAGAGTAATCCTGCCGTCGTGTCACGTACACGTCGTTGTTGCCGTATCCCCCGGGACGATTACTGGAGAAATACAGGGTCACCCCGTCGGCGGCGAGAAAGGGCGTGATGTCCTGGTCGCCGCTGTTGACGACGGCACCCATGTTCTTTGGCTCCGTCCAGGTATTGTCCTCCTGGAGAAAGCTCACGTAAAGGTCGCGTCCCCCGAGACTGTCGGCGCGCAGTATGGACATGATCAGGACGCGCCCATCGGGTGAGAGCGTATATTCAGACCACTCGGAAAGATTGCCGAGTTGCTGTATTCTCAGGTTCGAAGGGGTGGACCATCCACTGGCATCGCGATATGTCATCGACACGCCTTCGTCCTGTCCCCCTCCCGGGAGATACTGATTGCCGAGCATCAGTGCGTTGTTGTCAGGCATGACCGAACAGACGAAGTTGTATCCCTCCGTGTTCAGGGGTTCACCGATATTGCGTGCCGCTCCCCAGCTGCCGTCCGGCTGAAGCTCGCTGTACCAGATATCGTCCCGTTTCTCCGGGCCGAAGTTTTCCGGATGTCCCTTGCGGACAAAGAACAGCGTCTTTGCATCCGGTGCGATGACAGGAAGGACCTCATCATACTCGGAGTTGATCATGGGTCCAAGATTTTCACGCTCCGGGTAATCCTGCTGCGCATTCGCGCCGGCAGTACACAGCGTCAGCGTGAGAACCAGAAGAGATGCGCGCCTCCACATTCTGCCCTCCGGGGAATGTTCCGGGAATAGTCCTCTCATACGGAACTGCATGAAAAAAAATCCGCTGAATCCTTCGTGAATGGGTGAATGTTACACATTTTTTTAATGAAATGTAACATGCCGCTGCAACATTGGATTTGGCGGTGCCCCTTGCTAGTTTGGCTGTTGCCATGGAGCTTCCACGCAAACGCATCATATGGATAGGCCTCGCGGGCACGCTGCTCGCGCTTCTCGCCATCGGGGCCACGCTCCTCGTCTTCCTGACCTCGAAGTCTCTCCCGGAAACGGAGGGATCCCTGGACATTCCGGGCCTTTCGGCCGACGTCGAGGTGTGGCGGGACGACGTGGGCGTGCCGCATATTCTCGCGGCATCGGAATACGATGCCTACGTCGCGGCAGGCTATGTGCATGCGCAGGACCGCCTCTGGCAGATGGACCTGCTGCGTCGATACGGGGCGGGCAGACTCGCGGAAATCCTGGGATCAGACGCGCTGCCGATCGACCGCCTCATGCGCACGGTCGGCATTCACCATATCGCCGACAGCCTGCTCCAGACCGTTTCCGAGCAGACCCTCCGCATCCTCGAGGCGTACTCCCGCGGGGTGAACGCGTGCATGGAAGAAAGTGCCGGCCGCCTGCCGATCGAATTCGATCTCCTGCAATACGAACCCGAACCCTGGACACCGCACCACTCACTTCTACTTTCGCGTCTCATGGGCTGGGAACTGGCCCTGTCCTGGTGGGTGGACCTGACGATGAACGCCCTGCAATCCCGACTTGGCGAGGAGCGGGCGCGGGAACTGTTTCCGGACTATCCCGCCGACGCACCGCGCATCCTCCCGCCGAAGCTGACCTTCGAAGCCGCGACCGCGGCCATGCTGCGTGAAGGCCATCGCAAAGCGCAGCAGCTGTTCGGCATTCCGGGATCAGCAGTCGGCAGCAACAGCTGGGTTGTCAGTCCCGCACACGCGACCGCGGGAGGGGTTCTCCTCGCAAATGATCCGCATCTGCTGTACATGCAGCCGGCGCGCTGGTACATCATGCATCTCCACGCTCCGGGACTGAACGTCGCCGGAGTCACGCTGCCCGGAATCCCGGGCATTGTCATCGGACAGAACAGCCGCATCGCCTGGGGACTGACGAATATGATGACCGACGATGTCGATTTCTTTTTCGAGGATATCAGCCTTCGGGACTCCACGTACCGGCTCGGCGACCGTGTGCTGCCGCTGGATGTGCGCACCGATTCGATACTGGTCCGTGACACCCTGCCCACAGTCATGCAGATCGTGCGCACCGCACACGGTCCCGTGATCAGCGATGTGTACCCGCGCGAGGGTGTGCTCACGCCGCCGAACCGCTTCAGCGTGCGTCCCGCGGTCAGCATGCGATGGGCGGGACAGGACGCGAGCGATGAAATTCTCGCGGTGTACCGCCTCAACCATGCGAGCTCCTGGGAGGAAACGCTTCAGGCAATGTCGACCTTCGGTGTCCCCTCGCAGAATCTTGTGTACGGCGACGTGGAGGGCAACATCGGCTACACGGCGATCGGACATGTCCCGATCCGGCACCCGGAGATCTCTCCGCTGCTCCCCGGCGACGGCAGTGCGCTCACACGACCCTGGACGGGATACGTCCCATACGCGGAGCTGCCGCGCGCATACAATCCCCCCGGCGGAATGCTCGCGACGGCGAACAATAAAATCGTCGATGATTTTCCGTGGCATATCTCCAGCCTCTGGGAAAGCGAAGCCCGCGTCTCCCGCATTCGTGAAATGCTCACCCGGCAGCCGGCGTTCAGCGCCGAAGATTTCATCCTCATGCAAATGGACGTGCAGTCGGTGAGTGCCGACAGCATCCGGGATGCAATGGTGGGCGCGCTCCGCTCCTGGCCCTCCCGCCCGGTGCTGCTGACGCGCGTGATGAACCGCCTCGCTGCATGGGACCGGCGCATGCACGTTTCATCCACCGAGGCAGCGATATATAACACCGCATACATGCGCCTGCTGCGCAACACCTTCGGCGATGAAATGGACAGCACACTGTTCGACAACTACGTGTTCCTGTCGAACGTCCCGACCCGTGTCCTTCCGCGCCTGCTGCACGACACGTCGACGACGGTATTCGATGACATCCGAACGCCACGCCTGGAGACACGGCAGCACATCCTGATACGAAGCATTACCGAAGCCGTCACGGAACTGCGTCAGCGTTTCGGTCCCGCCATGGATCAATGGCAGTGGGGTGACATGCATACGGTGACCTTCCGCCACCCTCTCGGGGAAATCGAACCGCTCGATCGCATTTTCAACGTGGGACCGCTGTCGGTCGGCGGCAATAACACCACCGTCAACAACGGCGAATTCAGTTTCACCAATCCCTACGAGGCCGCCGTCGGTCCGGCCATGCGCTTCGTCGCCGATCTCGCCGCGCCGGACTCGAGTTACATCATCATTACCACGGGACAGTCGGGCCAGCCGTTCAGTGACCATTACGCGGACCAGACCGTGCTCTGGCAGAGTGGGGCAATGCATCGCCTCGTCCTGCGGCCAGACGTGATCCGCCGGTCGTCCTGGAAACGACTGCTCCTGCGTCCTGCGGAGGCCGCACCATGATCTCTCCCTCTCTCGAACACGCGCTTTCATCCGCACGGCACTGCGCGGTGCTCACCGGCGCCGGCGTGTCGGCAGAGAGCGGTGTTCCGACCTTCCGCAGTGCCGGCGGACTCTGGAAGAACCACAACCCGCAGGAACTCGCAACGCCGGAAGCCTTCGACGCAGATCCCGCGCTGGTGTGGAGCTGGTATTCATGGCGTCGCCGCACCGTGCGCGACGTCAATCCCAATCCCGGCCACTATGCGCTCGCCGAAGCGGCCGCGCTTTTTCCGCGCCTGACGCTGATCACACAGAATGTTGACGACCTGCACCAGCGTGCCGGCAGCAGCGGCGTCATCGAACTGCACGGCAGCATCGAACGCTGCCGCTGCAGCGTCTGCGATGCGCCCTATCACGGCGACAACGCTCCCCCGACCGACGATGTGCAGTACTGCCGCTGCGGTGGTGCGATCCGTCCGGGTGTCGTCTGGTTCGGCGAATCCCTGCCCATGGCAGCACTCGACGCCGCGCAGCAGGCGGCAGGCGAATGCGACCTGTTCCTGAGCGTGGGGACATCGGCCATCGTCTATCCCGCCGCGATGCTGCCGATGATCGCCCGGCAGGCCGGCGCGTATACCGTGGAAATCAACACAGCACCGTCCGCGCTCGCGCATGAGATGGACGAGTGCATCACCGGCCCTTCCGGTGTCGTTCTCCCCGTACTCCTGGAAACACTGCGCCGCCTCCGCGGCAGCGCCTGAGGACACAGCATGCAACGTCGCACGAAAATCATCTGCACCATCGGCCCGGCTTCCCGCGAGCCATCCATGCTCCGCAAGCTAATCGACGCCGGCATGGATGTCGCCCGCCTGAATTTTTCCCATGGCTCCCACGAGGAGCACGCGGAAACCATTCGCCGCATCCGGGACGCGGCGGAGGAACGGCAGTGCCCCATCGCCATTCTGCAGGACCTGCAGGGACCGAAAATCCGCACAGGGCAGGTCCCGGACAGCGGCGTGCAACTCCGGGACGGAGCGGAGTTCACCATCACCACCGCGGCGATGGATATCGGGACCGCCGAACGCGTGCATACGTCCTATGCGCAGCTGCCGGAGGACGTTCGCGAAGGACAGACCATCCTGCTCGACGACGGGTATCTGTCGCTCGAAATCGTGGGAATCGACGGGAAGGACATCCGCACGCACGTCGTCAAGGGCGGCACGCTGCGCAGCAACAAAGGCATCATCGTGCCGGGCGCGTCTATCAGTGCCCCTCCGCTCAGCGAGAAGGATGTCGAAGATCTGCGTTTCGGACTCTCGGCGGGCGTGGACGCCGTCGCCCTCTCCTTCGTCCGTTCCGAGCGCGACATTATCGAGCTGCGCAGCACCATGAAAGTTTTCGGGCGAAGCGTGCCCATCGTTGCGAAAATCGAACGCTATGAGGGGATATCCGACATCGAAGACATCGTCAACGAATCCGACGGCATCATGGTCGCCCGGGGAGACCTCGGTGTGGAAATGCCCGCGGAGGAAGTTCCCGTGCTGCAGAAGCACATCATTCAGCGCTGCAATTTCTACGGCAAGCCGGTCATCACCGCCACGCAGATGCTCGAATCGATGATACAGCACCCCCGTCCCACGCGCGCGGAAGCCAGTGACGTCGCCAACGCGGTGCTCGACGGAACCGACTGCGTGATGCTGAGCGCGGAGACGAGCATCGGCGATTACCCGGCGGAGGCGGTTTCGTACATGGATCGCATCGTGCGCGCGATAGAAAAAGAGCATCTGCAATCGCTGCAGAAACCACGGGAGATCCCCGAGGACATGCAGCACAACGTGTCCGACGCCATCGGCCGCGCCAGCTGCGTCATCGCCGCGCAGATCCGCGCCGCCGCGATCGTGACGCTGACGACGTCCGGCGGCACCGCGCGCGTCATCGCGAAGTACCGACCCGGCACACCGATTCTCGCCCTCACCGACGATGCCGATACCTATCGGCAGCTTTCGTTCACCTGGGGCATCACCCCGGTTCTCATCCCTCCCCTGAGCGAGATCGATTATCAGCTCACAGCGCTCCGCGAACATGTGCTCGCCTCCGGACTCGCAGGCCGCGGCGACTACGTGGTATATTCCGCGGGAAGTCCCTTGCAGAAAAGAGGCTCGACGAATATGTTAGAGATACACCGCCTGAAATGATGAAAGACGCCGCATGAGAATTCAACAATTCGTCCGTCACGCATTCACGGCTGCACTGCTGCTGCTCACCGCTTCGACACTTCGTGCACAGCTCTTCCTGGAGGAAATCGTGGTGTTCGCCGTGGACACCATTCCGAAGCAGTCCGTTTCCCTGCAACTCGGCAAGAACTACGACATTATCTGCTCAGACACCTATTCCTTCTGGGACAACATCGACAATGACAGCGTGGGACTGGTCGACGCGGCGTATTACCGCGAGATTCCGCCGGGAGAGTTCGGTTTTCCCGGACTCGCGACCTCCGCCACCAACGGCTTCCTGCTTGACGGTGCCCCCATCGCAACGCGCATTTCTCCTTCCGGCATGAGTCCGACATACACGTACCGCGTGCCCTACATCGGGCAGGGCCGTCCTGCGGAAGTGTTCATCGAGGACCACCCGCCGTTTTCCGTGGATCGGCATTCAGACAACAGCGGCGCCATCCGCGTGCGCATCTTCAACGTATCGCCGGAAATCGCCATCGACTCCGGGGCGATTGATTTTGGGGAGGTGGATCTCGGAGAATGGCGGGACACTGTCGTCGTATTCGAGAACGTCGGATACGGTCCTCTCGTGCTGAGCGACTTTCAGCTCGGCGGGACCGACGCGGCGGACTTCGTCCTGACCGCCGCCGACCGCTACTCGCTCGCGCCCGGGGAGCGTGACTCGGTCACCGTGCGCTTTGCACCGGAGAGCGTGTTCCCGAAAACCGCCTTCCTGATGTTCAACAGCAATGACAGCGATTCTCCCGTCATCACCATCCCCCTGCGCGGCATCGGTGTCACCACCCTTGAAGCCGGCTGCATGAACACCCTCACCGTCCCGTCACAGGTGTACAGCCGCATCCCGGTCACGCTGTTCACGAACCGGGAAGGCTCCCTGGCCACGGCATACGCCTTCGATCTTTTATACGATGAGACCCTCCTCATCCCGGACCGTGTCGAAACCGCGGGCACGCTGAGCGAGAGTTTCGACGTCGACATGACCGTCGTCCAACCCGGCCTGATACGCATTGCGGCTGCGAACGGGCAGCCGCTCACCGGCACCGGGACGCTGCTTTTCATTCGCGTCTTCGCAGTGTGGGACGACCCGTCAGTGAGTCCCCTGGATGTCGAAGACCTCGTCTTCAACGCGGGCAATCCCCGCGCGCGCATCATTGACGGCGCCGTGGAAGTCGACAGCCTTTGCAACCAGTACCTGAAAAATGTCCATGCCATCGGACTGCCCCGCCTCGGGGCCAACAGTCCGAATCCATTCAATCCCACGACCACGTTCCCGTGGACGCTCCCATCGCCGCAGCAGGTTCGCATCAGCGTTCATGACGGCATGGGACGTGAAGTTGCCGTCCTCGTCGACGGTCCGATGTCCGCCGGGTCGCATTCCACTGTGTTTCACGCGGCTTCCCTTCCCAGCGGCAGCTATTTCCTGCGCATGCGCACCGCTGGCGGCACGCTGCACCGCCGCATGCTGCTTCTGCGCTGACACCGCTAACACCTGCTTTTCCAAGGATTTCCCGAACGTGAAATATCTCGCAATGTGTACAGGGATATTCGTATCTTTGTATCTGGCATGACGAATGCCGGCTCCTGCCACACGGCGGAGCCCAGTTTTTCACACAACGGAGACTCCTGACTCATGTCAATCGCATCCCAAATGCTCGAGTATTTTCGACGCAAGTCGAAGGCCATTCTGGGCGGCGGGGAAAAGGCCATCGAGAAACAGGTCTCGCTGGGCAAGCTGACCGCCCGGGACCGCATCACCACGCTGCTTGACCAGGAATCGTTCCACGAGTACGACCTGTTCGTCGAACACAAGTGCAGCGATTTCAACATGGACAAGAAGCAGCTCCCCGCGGATGGTGTTATCACCGGCACAGGCAAAATTTCGGGTTTCCCGATTTGCGTCTATGCGCAGGACTTCACCGTCGCAGGCGGTTCACTTGGACTGATGCATGCGCGGAAAATCACCAAGATCATGGACCATGCCATGAAACTGGGACTCCCGCTCATCGGCATCAACGATTCCGGCGGCGCGCGCATACAGGAAGGCGTCAACTCGCTGGCAGGCTACGGAGAAATCTTCTTCCGCAACACGCAGGCATCCGGCGTGATTCCGCAGATATCGGTCATTCTCGGCCCCTGCGCCGGCGGCGCAGTTTACAGTCCGGCACTGACGGACTTCGTCTTCGTCGTCGACAAGATCTCAAAGATGTTCATCACCGGTCCCGAAGTCATCAAGACCGTGCTCGGTGAAGAGATTTCCATGGAAGAACTCGGCGGCGCGCGCGTGCAGACCGAAATCTCGGGAAATGCGCATTTCTTCGCACATACCGAGGAAGAATGCTTTGAGCAGATAAAGAAGCTGGTCACGTTCATCCCATGGAACAACCGGAAGCGGCCGGATCCCTTCCCGCCGAAGCCCCCGAAGCCGGAATATGACATCGACAGCATCATTCCGGTCAATCCGCGGCAGCCGTATGACGTCCGCGACCTGATTCGCGGCATCTGCGACGACAGCGACTTCTTTGAAATCCAGGAACACTGGGCGGCCAACATCGTCATCGGTTTCGCCCGCCTCAACGGCGAAACCGTGGGCGTCGTCGGAAATCAGCCGCTCGTGCTCGCCGGCGTCCTCGACGTGGACTCCTCCGACAAGGCGGCGCGTTTCATTCGTTTCTGCGATGCCTTCAACATTCCCCTCATCACCTTCGTCGATCTGCCGGGATATCTCCCCGGTGTCGACCAGGAACATGCCGGCGTGATTCGTCACGGTGCCAAAATCCTGTACGCGTACAGCGAGGCCACCGTGCCAAAAGTCACCGTCATACTCCGCAAGGCCTACGGCGGCGGCTACATCGCCATGTGCTCCCGGCACCTCGGCGCCGATTTTGTCTTCGCCTGGCCGAGCGCCGAGATCGCCGTCATGGGACCCGAAGGCGCCGCGAACATCATTTTCCGCAACGAAATCGCGAAAGCGGACGATCCGGACGCCGTTCGCCAGCAGAAAGTGCTTGAATACACCGAGAAATTCGCCAATCCGTACATCGCCGCCGCCAACGGACACGTTGACGCGGTGATCGGTCCCACGGAAACCCGTGATTTCCTGATTCACGCGATCGAGATTTCCCGCTCCAAAACTGAACTCCGTCCAGAGAGAAAGCACGGCATTCCGCCGTTTTAATCATGAGTGACGAAAAAAAGACACAGCGACTGGTCATCGACGACACCCCGTACGAGACCCGTTACACGAGAAAGTTTGAGCAGCGCAAACCCTGGCAGCCGCCCGATCCGCGACGTGTGCTCGCGTTCATTCCCGGCTCCATCATCGAAATCAACGTCGAGCCCGGACAGCGCGTGCGCTGGGGCGACAGCCTGCTCATTCTCGAAGCGATGAAAATGAAAAATGACGTCACCGCAGCACAGGATTCCGTCGTGAAAGCCGTGCACGTGAAAAAAGGTGACAAAGTTATGAAAAATCAGTTGCTAATCGAGTTCGAATAATGTATATTTGATCTCCCTCCCTCCCCCCATGGGCTGTCCGCATTTTGCGCGGGCGGCCCATTTTTTTTGTCCACACTTGACAATGCCCCCCCGGCAGGCTATGTTGCCGGTAACTCCCTCTCACAGAAGACCTTGGCAACGAACTGCAGGTTGGTTATGCGTCGATTTGACGACAACGGACTGATGGTGTTCCCTTCCGAGGCCATGCGTGAGCTGCGCGAGAGCAGGCATATCGTGGTCATCGAGGCCTGTTACTGTCCCAGGGGACACAATCTCATCAATGAACGTGCGAAATTCTCGGATTTCAGTGGCATTCTCCTCCGCGTGCGCCACAATGCGATGCGTGAAGGCCTTGTGGCGCTCAGCCCCATTTTCGGCGATAAATCCAGGATTTCCCTGGGCATCGAGCTGGAGAAAGGCATGGTGATGAAGCTGCTCTGCCCGGAATGCGGGATACCGCTTCCGGTGTATGACGAGTGCAGCTGCGGCGCAGACGTGATCGCGCTCTTCACCCGGCCTGTCCCGGATTACGGAGACTGTGTCGGCATCTGCAACCGTGTTGGTTGTTACAACGCCGAGCTCAAATCCGGCAACGAGCTGCTCAGCCTCGCAAGCATCGACGAGGGCTGAGGCCGCGGCAGCGGATCGCACGGAGACGGGTTTCATCGGGCAGAAAAAGAGTTGTTGCTTCGTGTTGCACTTTCTGCAATCTTAGCCCCAACGAGATCTTCCCATCAATCCGTACGCTTCCTTATGGGTTATCGCAACATCGCCGCACACTCCCGACTGCACGCACGCTCATTCCTTCTTCTCGCACTCCTGTTCATCGCTGCATGCTCCGACGACGAACCGGTGTCGCCGATCACGGACAACCCCGGGATACCGGAAATCGAGCAGCGCGTGCATACGCTCATCAATCAGTACCGCGTCGGTCAGGGGCTGCAGCCGCTCACCCTCTCGGACATTATCACCACGCAGGCGCGCAACCACAGCCGCGACATGGCAGACGGCAGCGTCCCCTTCAGCCACGACGGATTCCAGGAGCGTGTTGACGCGATCAGCGCACAGATTTCCATCGGAGGAGCGGCGGAGAACGTCGCCATGAATTCCGGTTACAGTGATCCCGCGCGAATCGCATATGACGGGTGGCTGAAAAGTGACGGACACCGCAAGAACATTGAGGGAGATTACGATCTCACCGGTATCGGCGTGGCGCAGTCCTCATCCGGCGGGTATTACCTGACGCAGCTGTTCGCGAAAAGCCGCTGACCTCTTCCCGATCCGGCAAAAACAAAGCCGTCATGCATATCCGTATCGAGGATGCTGCATGACGGCTCTTTTCGTATGCCGCGGCTGCACGCCGCGGAGAAACACTATTTTTTCGTGGGACGCTTCTGGCCCTGGTTTTCGAGCCCCAGCGCCTTGGCGACGGTGACACCGATAACGGCCGGATTCTCAACCACGTGAATACCGGCGCGCTTCATTGCCTTCATCTTGTCCGCCGCAGTGCCCTTGCCGCCAGCGATGATGGCGCCCGCATGTCCCATGCGGCGTCCCGGGGGAGCCGTGCGGCCGGCGATGAAGCCGATGACGGGCTTCGTCATGTTTTTCTTCACCCATGCCGCCGCTTCCTCTTCCGCGGTCCCGCCGATTTCACCGATCATGACCACTGCGTCGGTATCGGGATCCTCGTTGAACAGTGCGAGCGCGTCGACGAACTGTGTGCCGATCACGGGATCGCCGCCGATGCCAATGCAGGTCGACTGCCCGATGCCCAGCGTCGTCAGCTGATTCACTGCCTCATAGGTGAGCGTTCCGCTGCGGGAGATGACACCGACATGTCCTTTCTTGTGGATGAAGCCCGGCATGATGCCGACCTTGGCCTTGCCCGGGGAGATGACGCCGGGACAGTTCGGTCCCACCAGGCGCACTCCGCGCTGCTGGACGAAATCGTAGGCCTGCACCATGTCACGCGTGGGGATGCCCTCGGTGATACAGACGATGAGTGCGATGCCCGCGTCCGCGGCTTCCATGATGGCATCCGCTGCGGCGAAAGGAGGCACGAATATCACGGAGACGTTCGCCCGTGTTTTGGCCACGGCATCTTTCACCGTATTGAACACCGGCACGCCGAGATGTTCGGTTCCGCCTTTCCCCGGCGTCACGCCGCCGACCACTTTCGTGCCGTACTCGATCATCTGCTGGGCATGGAAGCTGCCTTCCGAACCCGTCAGACCCTGGACGATGACGCGGCTTTTCTTGTCAATTAACACACTCATGCTGTTTCTCCACGCACTCAGATATTGTGAACAGTTCGCTGCGATTATGCAAGATTTACAAAGCTAGCGATTTCAGCCAGATGAAACAAACCTGCTGGAATCACGCGGATTGCGTATTTTCCACATGTACGGGTAACGGATCGTTTTCTATGGAGTTCTTATCATGGATGCAATGCGCAAGGAACTGCTCGCCGCTCTCGGGTACTCGGAGAAGGCGATACTGATGCTGGAAGAAGAACGGCACTACGGTGCGCTTCCCGAACCCACGGTGCATGTCAAGCATCAGGCGGGCTGCGGCGACATCCTGTTTCTCGATCTCGATATCCAGGACGGGATCATTCGCGACGCCGCCTTCCGCTTCGTGGGCTGTTCCGGCCTGCAGGCCTCGGCCTCCGGTCTCACGGAAATGATTATCGGCAAACGCGTCACGGACGTCGAGCATATCTCGACGCACGACATCGTCGACTGGCTCGAGGGTATCCCGGAGAACAAGTACGAGTGCGCCGAAGCGTCGAGCATCACTCTGCGCAAGGCCATCGCCGC
>CAJXSA010000065.1 GCA_913060595.1 uncultured Ignavibacteria bacterium | reverse complement strand
ACGCTGCAGTTCGGTGCGTATCCGCAGGAAGGCCGTGATGTCCGCGGCGTTTTTGAAGCCGGCGATGCGTTCGGGCGTGATGGGGGGACCGACATGGGCGCGAGAGCGCAGTCCTTTCTTGTTGACGAACTCGCGGGGCAGGCGCGCGGTGCGCAGCAGGGGATGCAGCAGTCCCAGGGCCTGGAACAGCGGACCGTTCCGTCCTTCGAAGTACACAGGCAGCACGGTGGCGCCGCTTTTCTGCGCGATGCGGCCGACGTTTTTACTCCATGCCGGATCCGCGATGCGCCGCGTGCGCAGGTCCAGGTGCGACACCGTGCCGGCGGGAAACACGCCGAGTGCGCCTCCCTGGCCGAGCCAGCGCAGCGTCTCCTTCATCGGTGCCGCGTTGGCGCGTGCGGAGTCTTTTGTCGCGAAGGGATCGACGAGTATGAAGAGGTCACGCAGCTGCCGGATCTGTCCCAGGATGAGATTGGCCATGATGCGCACGTCCGGCCGCACCCGTTTGAGCAGGGAGGCGAGCATCAGTCCCTCGATGCCTCCGAAGGGATGATTCGCCACGACGATGAGCGGTCCCTCTTTCGGAATGCGCGCGAGCGCCTCCTCGTCCACCGCGCAGGCGGCGTCGAGCACGCGCAGGATGCGGTTTTCCGGACTGTCGCCGTCATCGAGTGCCTCGCTGGCCGCCGCCACCGCGCTGAGTCCGGGCAGCGCGAGCATGCGCTCGAGTCCGGGCTGCAGCGAGCGATACGCGGTGTTGATCAGGGGATTGGGATGCTGGAATTCGATGTGGAAACTGTTGTCGACCTGGCGGAAGGAGAGCATGAGTGTGCTCCGGGCAGTTGATGAGGATGTCTCAGCCGAATGGAAGTTCGGCATGCCGTATTACGGACGCGTTTGTGGTCAATGTGAATTCTGTCAGATCACCGAAAATGGCTGAAAGCCCCGGAGAACATGCAGATTTTGCGTTCATCGGAGCTATCCTTCATTCGCCAGAGAAAAAATATCACATCGAATACGGAATATTGCTCACATGAATATGTAATGAACACCCTACTTAAGACGTATAAAATAAAGATGATGTGCTGAATTAACCAATTTATGTGCATCCGGATACCCTGTTTTGGTAATAAAACCGGAAAATAGGCCTTGACTGTAGGGAATTGAATACGTATTCTTGTCCCGGGACACAGAGATATAACACGGTCATAAGATCTGAATATGATTGCAAACCATTCAGCACTGAACATCTCGCGCGGAAAGCGCAGCTCTCGTCGGACATCCGGTCATCAGGGAAACGGGGAAATGGGAGAGCGGCCGGACAGGGAACGGGGAAATCGTCCGCCGGAAGCTGCCAGTCGTGACATGTTCGGAACGGATGCCGCAATCGGGGAACTCCCGCAGTCCGGAGCGCAGCAGGAAACAGTGCATGCGTTTCCGTGCCGCAATGCGCCAGGGACGGCCGTTTCTGACGCCATGCGCGGCATGGTCGAGAATGTCCGGACTGCGGGGGGATGCGGCCATCGGTTTTGCAGCCCCCATGGACATGGCGATACCGCGCCGGAGACCGGACGCGCTGAGGGAGGGTGCGTCACAGGGAGCGGTCCCGCGTCACGGGACGACTGCAGCGTCCCGGTTTCGCCAACCGGACCAGGGGGCGTTCTTTGCGGAGGAAGCTGAGGGCGCGCCGCGCTCTCGGCTTCCTGTCCGCTGCGGGGCAGAGAAGGGACAGGGAAAGTGATCAGGGACAAAGGAAGGATATTGCATATGACAACGCGCATCGCACTGCTTGTATCAGCCTGCCTTCTGGTGAGCGCCTGCCGGGACGACGCTCCGCAGCCTGCCGAACCCGACGCGCCGGTTTCTCAGCCACTGGATACCGTGAGCCATGCCTTCACATGGGAGTATGACACCGTGGGGATACAGTATTCAACCATAGATGGTGTCGCTGCGGTCTCAGAAAATGACGTCTGGGTTGCGGGCAGGTTTCACCAGTATGATAGTACGGGTCGTCCTGATGCAGTACCAGTTGGAAATGCCGCCCACTGGGATGGAAGGGAATGGACCTTTCACGGTTTCAACGCACTGGGCCTGGAGAGCTGGTATCATCTCGACGATGCGGCGGCGTTCGGGCCGGACAATGTCTGGATCTGCGGTGGCTCGCCGTTTCGATGGGACGGTGCGCAGTGGAAAAACTACATGTACAAGGGGTTTTATTTCCACAGCGGCATCAATGAGATATGGTCCAGTGCGGATCAGCAGCATGTCTGTGTCGTGGGCATGCGGAACTCCTGTGCGCGCTATTCCCCCGCGGACGACACCTTCCTGTGGGTGGACATGCCGTATCCCGGAAACCTCTACGATGTCACCGGCACCGAAGACGGAACGATGTACATCGCATCAGGAAATCCGGACAACGGGGCGGGCTTCGTCTACCGGTTGTCGACGACGGGAACTGTAGATATTCACTATATCAGCGGCATCGGACAGGTGCATCACGTGTGGCTGATCGATAATACCACCTATCTCGTGTCACACAACAGCATCTACAAGAAAGTCGATCGCCTGTATCAAGACGTGGAACTCATTGCCTCCGCTGAGCACAGTTTCTCTGATGTCGTCGTTGCCGCACCGAACAACATATTCGCTGTCACCTGGTTCAACTATTTCCTGCATTACAACGGCTCGACCTGGGAGGAGGTTTTTTTCGATTATCCGAAGCTGGTGTCCGTGCACGACGTGTCCGTGACCGGCCGTCACGTGTACATCGTCGGCTTCACACCGGAACAGTACTGTCTCGTCATACACGGGACGCGGCACTGAGACGCGCCGCTCCCCAGGGAGAACAATTCAACAACATCATTGGGAGGATGTCGTGAAACGGACATCATTGTATCTGCTCGTCACGCTTTTCTGGATGCTCACGCTCCGTGCCATGCTGCCTGCGCAGACGCTGCCGCAGGTGGAGCACACGCAGGGCATGCATCAGTATATCGTCCGCGAGGCCTATGCGATGCTGCAGCGCGAGAAGCCGGGCCTGGCCATGAAACTTGCCGACCACATCGGAGAAGAACTGTCTGGCGAACAGCCCTGGCAGCTGCACACGATCATGGCCGGTGCCTGGCGCGAAGACTGTGAGGATATCGTCTACGGCCACGGGGGCAGTGAGCGCGCGCTGTGGCCGGCCATTGAAATCAACACGCCGGGCTCCTGCATGAAGGAAGTGTATGATCAGTTTCGTGACGTGCTGCTCGGACACGAGGACATCGCTGCGGGACTCGTCACCATCTCGCATTTCTGGGATCCGGATGCGCAGGACGACTACGTGGGCAAGGACGGCATCGCGGTCAGCGCCGACGGTCTGCTCTCCTGCCTGTCCACGCCGAATCAGACCGTGACGATCAAGGTCACGGTCAACGCCTGGGACAAAATGCAGCGCCTGGCGCGTCCCAACGGTATGGCCATACGTGACTACTGGTGGACCCCGCAGGAACAGATGTTCGATGCCCGGGACAATCTCGTCTGCACGCTGCCCGCGCATACGGGCAGCGGGCTGCCGATGCTGCTTCGCTACGCCACGCTGTCGGAGCTGTATAATACGGGGCAGTGCGAGATCTGTCTGCCGGGTGAGAGTACATGGCGACAGGTGGTGTTGAGCGCAAAGCAGCGAAACAAATACGTCTGGGAGATTTTCGGGCGCATGTGCCATCTGCTGGCCGACATGAGTGTACCGGCGCATACGCACAAGGACATGCACATGGGCAATGTGGTCGTTTCGCAGGATGTGATCAAGCTGGGCGTGAAGCTGGGAACGGTGCGGCTCACGGTGTGGGATGAGGACAGTTACGAGGGCTGGGTCGGACGTCCCGCCGCGCGCTTCTGGACCGCCGCGATGATACGCGACGGTCTGATCGACCTGACGGGAATCAGCGATCCGCTGCATCACCTGATGTCAAACATGCGCAGCAGGGCGGCAAGCTTCGCCTCCGACGATTTCGACGGCACGGGCAGCTATATCGGCATTCCCCGCTATTCCAGCGAGATCCCCGATCATTACAACGCGTCGGGACAGCAGATGGATTACATCAAGCACGGCCTGCTCTGCGCCGTGCGCGACAACACCGTGCCGTATGCCATACGGGCCACGGCGACGCTGATGGCCTGGTTCGCCGCGCAGCTCGACATGCCCGAACAGTACGTGGTGCGCAACGTCGGTACCGCGGGCTACGACGATTTTTTCACGCGTGACCATTTCACCGATCCCTTTCCCGCACAGGGGACGCTGTCGGGGACGTCTTTCTCCCGGCAGGCGGGGGACGAGCTTTCACTGCGCGCGCATACGGATCCGCATCCGCAGACCGAGGCCAAATTTCGATACTGGAAAGATGCTCGCAGGACGACGACAATGCATCAGTTCGATGGCTACGTTGCGGAAAAGCAGTCACAGGTTGAGGCTCGGTACAATATCGCGAATACAACAAATTTACCGATCCTCCAGGATATGGACGAGCTTGGACTGCCGCTGCACGGACTGTTCCCGACGTTTCGCAATCCCTGGCAGGTCGACAAGCGGGTGGTCAACGAATGGACGATGCCGCAGGAGCAGTCTTTCGCGGAGTACCATCCCAATCCGTCGGCGACGTACAACGGCGGCATGTTTTTCGGCAGCTACGATCCCGCGAAACCGGAACGGGGGTACTATTCTATACGGGCTTCCCGCAAGCTCGATGGGGGATCGCTCACGCACAAGGCAGGACAGCTCGGTGTCGGCGACTATGCATTCATAGACTGGGAGGCGATTTGGGCGAGCATGCATGACGATCCGCAGGACAGGCAGCAGCCACCGCATCCGGCGTACCCGGAACCGGAGCAGTATGACACGAAAATCGTCGATTTCACGCAGTCGAACGCATCGGTGTTCGCGCATTACAAGGCGCACAGGACAGCCGCGCTGCGGCAGCCGCCGACGCGGAACAACTCGCAGCGCCGTGTCGCCGCGGATGCGGTGTCCACGCATCACGCGGTGTATGAAAGCAGCGGTCGCATCTGGTACGTGAGCAGCAGCGACGGCGGCGCAAGCTGGTCCGGTGAAATGTGCGTGAGCGACATGGGTGCGCAGGCCGCGCGTCCGAGCATCGCTGCCACGGGCTCCTCGGCCTGGATCGCGTATGTCGCCGACAACCGTGTCGTGCTTCGCGTACGCACCGATCGTCGCTGGGAAACCATTTATGAGGCCCCCGTGCAGATGGCCGGTGCGTGCACGCCTGCCGTTGCGGTGCTCGACTCCCACGAAGGGGCGCATGTGCAGGGCAAGGTCGTCTGTCTCGTGTGGGAAGACAGCGCGGTGCTGAAGTTCGCGGTCCTGGATGGCGTGCATGCCCTCGTCGACAACCAGGTGCTCGTGCACGGTCATCAGCAAGGGACGTCCTTCGATCAGCCCCGGTATCCGAGTATTGCGGCAAGCACGATGCCTTTTGCCAGGCCGACATTCGATCACGGGTTTCACATCGCCTGGATCGAGAACGGGTCCATATACTACTGCCGTCTCGGTGTCGACCGCAGCGCCGCTCCGCTGCGTCTCCGCGGATGGACAGCGGGCGGCGGCGCCCTGACGGAAACCGTGCATGCGCGCACGGGCAGTGTCGGTGCGCTGTATCCGGCGCGCCACGCCCCGAGCCTTACCGTGTCCGAGCAGGGAACGGTGCATGTGGCGTTCGATGTGGTGAGCAGCTGGTCCGGGTGGCCGCAGATCGGCACCGGTCCCGGCGGACTGCCCAGCAGCTATGCCCTGCGTGAGCGTCCTTTGCCGACACTGCATGGCCCCACGTGGAGGACCACCACCACGGTCGTCAGCAGCAGCAACAATGCAGCGCAGCTGTGCAGTCCGAGCATCGCCGGATGTCCCGGGAGCACGACCGGAGGGAGCAAATCCAGCGGACTGCGCATTGCCTACAACGATCGTCCGGGCATGATCAGCGTGGCCCGCATCGACGGGACGCTCGACATTCGCACGCATGAGGACGGCATCGATCCCGGCCTGACGGTCTGGGCGCGGTCCGCGGACGAACTGCTGGATCTGTACAGCATCGACGCGGCGCATCCGTATGACTGGCATGTCCTTTCCTCGCAGCGCAATCTCGCAAAGACAACGGATCGCATGCTGCTGCGACAGCGGCAGCTGCTGCTGAAGCACGGGGAATCGCACGCGGCGCTGGGACTTTCGGCGCTGCAGCTGTCGGGCCTGCCGGGTGATGAGCGGCCTCTCACGTGGGACCCCGCGCACGATTCCCTGCGCATCGGTCTCGACGTTCCGGTGTCATCGAAAATGCGCAGCGACCGATTCACGCCGATGGAGGGAGATCGGCTGTGTGTCACGGTCGAGCGCTTCGCCCATCTCGCGGAAGATGCCAACGCGGAAGTGCTGATCAGCATCACAGACGCCCGCACAGAGGAAGTGCTCCGCAGTGTGCAGTGGCCGCTGCGCGGTTTCGCTTCGGCCGAAACCGTCACCACGGAACAGATCGACGTGAGCATGTATCGAGGACTTCCCCTGCGCGTTTCGGCGGGTGTCAATCTGAACGGTGAGAAGTGGGATGTCTCCGTCGTGGACCGCTACGCCCTTGTTGGCGAGGTGGATGCTGCGGCGATGGACAAACGTGACTCTCCTCCCGCAGCGCGGGTCCCCAGGCTCGAACAGAACCACCCCAATCCCTTCAACCCGGATACACGCATCGGCTTCACGCTGTACGAAGGATCGCAGGTGCGCCTTCGCGTGTACGATCTCCTCGGCCGCATGGTTGCGACACTCACGGACGACTACCGCGCAGCGGGCACGCATGCCGTGCGCTTCGACGCGGGCGCGCTGCCGGGGGGTGTGTACATGTATCGTCTCGAGGCCGGAGCGCATGTGCAGACACGCAGCATGCACCTCCTGAAATAGAATCTGCCGGCAGAACGACCCACCTACCAACCTACCTACCTCTGCCACGCGAAAGGGCCCCGAATCATCGGGGCCCTTTCGTATCCAGTCTCAAACAGTGGTGATCACCCGATCATGTTTTCCGGGGCGAGGAGGCGGTCGAGTTCATCCCTGGACAGCAGTTTTTTCTCGAGCACGAGTTCGTACACGCCCCGGTCGCTTTCCAGCGCTTCCTTCGCCAGTGCGGTGCAGGCCTCGTAGCCGAGCACGGGATTGAGGGCGGTGACCAGGCCGATGCTGTGCTCGACCATGGTGCGGCAGTGTGCGGCGTTGGCGGTGATGCCTTGCACGCACCGGTGGTTCAGCGTGTTCATGCCGTTCTTGAGCATTTCCATGCTCTCGAACAGGCTCTGCACGACCACGGGCTCGAAGACGTTGAGTTCGAGCTGTCCGGCTTCCACGGCGAGTGTGACGGTCAGATCGTTGCCGATGACCTTGAAGGCGATCTGATTCACCACTTCGGGAATGACGGGATTGACCTTGCCCGGCATGATGGACGAACCCGGCTGCATGGGCGGGAGATTGATTTCATTGAGTCCCGCGCGCGGCCCCGAGCTGAGCAGGCGCAGGTCGTTGCAGATTTTCGAGAGCTTGACCGCGAGCCGCTTGATGGCCGAGGAGTACATGATGAACGCCCCGGTGTCCTGCGTGGCCTCGACCAGGTTGCGCGCGTTGCGCACCTCGAAGCCGCTGACCTCGCGGATATGTGCGACGACTTTTTCGTCATAGCCCTTCGGCGCATTGATGCCCGTCCCGATGGCGGTGGCGCCCATGTTGATTTCAAGGAAAAGACGGACGTTCTCTTCCAGCCGTTCGATTTCTTCTTCCAGCGTGACGGCCCAGGCCTCGAAGGTCTGGCCGAGCGTCATCGGCACGGCATCCTGCAGCTGCGTGCGCCCCATTTTGAGAACGCCGGCGAACTCCATGGCCTTGGCACGGAACGCGTCGATCAGCTGGCGCAGCACGTCGACAAACTGGGGAGTGCTGCGCAGCAGCGCCAGCTTCACCGCGGTCGGGTAGGCGTCGTTGGTGGACTGCGAGAGGTTGACGTGACTGTTGGGATGCACCACCTTGTACGATCCCTTCTCATACCCCAGAATTTCCAGCGCGCGGTTGGCGATGACCTCGTTCGCGTTCATGTTGGTGGACGTGCCTGCGCCCCCCTGTATCATGTCGACGACGAAATGCGTGTGCAGGCGGCCGTTGATGATGTCGGTGCAGGCCTGCACGATGGCGTCGGCGACGGGCTTCGAGAGCAGTCCCAGGTCGTGGTTGGCCCGCGCGGCGGCGAGCTTGACCATGGCGAGTCCCTCGAGCAGGGAGGGATAAAAGCTCAGTGGCACGCCGCTGATGTTGAAGTTTTCCGTGGCACGCAGCGTCTGTATGCCGTAGAAGCGCTCATGCGGAACATCGCGGTTGCCGAGCAGGTCGTGTTCGCTGCGCGTGCGTCCGCTCTCGTACTGTAAGGCGACGTTGACAACATGCGTCGTGATCTGCCGCATGCGGCGGGAAATCACCCGGGCGACGCGTGAGACCACGCGCACACCGATGCTGCCGTGTTCGTCGAATACCGCGGAGATGCTTTCCCTGTTCAGGGCGAACACCGTTGTGTCGAGCACGGCGCGGGCGGAGGTGGCATGCGGACTGTCGTCCATGAGCACGCCTTCTCCGAGGAAGTCCTGCCGGGTGAAAATCGATATGCGTTTCTCTTCACCGAAGGGCGTGCGTTTGAACAGCTCCACTTCACCATCGTAGATGATCCACAGTGAACGCCGGTCGGTGTTTTCGGCGAAAAGCAGTTCTCCCTTCTTGTAGCTTCGGACTTCGAATTTCTCAAACAGAATTTCTTTCTGCTCCGGCGTGAGGTCCTGGAAGAGTTCGATGCCGGAGATAAAATCATGCATGATAGCGGGATCCATGTATGGGCTCCTTTGCGGGATGGAAGTACGTGCGGGTTTCATCCATGAGCGCACGTGGGCCCGATCAGGCATGGGACGCGGCGCGCGAACGGATGAAATATCAACGCAATTTACGGAAAAGCCATGAGATACGGACGAAGGGACCGTTCAGGGTCGCAGTTGCAGCCGGAGCAGGCGACGATGCGTGCCGGACCTCATCTCAAGGAAATATGTGCCGGGGGGGAGCAGGGGCTGAAATGCCGCACGAATCCCGCCCGCTGCGTCTGCCTGCAGGTTGCGGGATGCGCACACCGTTCCCCGCAGATCGAGGATGCGCATTGTCCATCGTGCATGTGGGCGTCCGTTAACCCAGAGTGTGCAGCGTTCGCCGAATGGGAGGGGATGAGGATAGATTCCTGCGTCGATTCCTGCGTCAGGGATGTCATGAACCGATACACTGAGCGCCAGGCCGCTGCTGCGCGCGAAGGAGAGTGTGCCGAATTGCCAGATGACTTCACCTGCCGGTGTAAGCAGGAAGCGGGTGATGCGCGGATCACCGTTCCGATCGAGCATGTTCCATGTGCGGCCCTGATCGGCGGACCGATACAGCCGGTGATGCTGATCACCGTCATTGATGAGCGCATACACCGTCCCGTCCCGTGATCGCGCGCAGGTGATCAGGCTGACCGGACCAAGCGGGAGGCCGGTGCGCGTATCGAACCAGGTACATCCCTGATCATTGCTGCGTATGATGGACGAGTCATACTGCATGAGCAGCAGTCCGTCTCCGAGCAACCATGGATAGCTGTCGCCTTCCGGTACGTCACAGGGTGACTGGCGGAGCGTCGTTTCACCCGGGGGCAGGTTCCAGAGAATGCGCGGATACGAGGCGATGAGAAGTGTATCGTTACAGAACGCCACGGTTTCGAGAAGCGGAGAGAATTCGACGTCCGGAACGTGCACGCGCTCCCATCGCCGACCGCCGTCCTTGGATACGAATAAGAGGCCTGCGACGGATTCCGAATTTGCAAGCACAGCGATACTCTGTCCGTCATCGGATGTGGCGGCACAGGTAACCACGGTGCTATCGAAATTCACGAGCCTCTGTATCGTCAGCTTTTCCGGGTCGACCAGGAAGAATCCGCTCCATCCCGCAAGGACGAATGGCAGAGAGGACTGATGCGAAGAACACAGGTTCGGCCAGATATACGGCGACGTGCCCTGCAATTGAATGATGGTCCAGTCCTGCCCGTCGTCGTGTGAAAAATATACAACGGCCCCTGAATTCGGGATGCACATGAGCAGACCACCGTCTGCCGTCGGGTATGGCGGCCAGGTGATTTTCTCATACGGCCCCACAGGATTTCGAATTTCCTTCCATGTGACCTGTGCGGTGAGCATACCGGGAACCAACACGCAGAAGGTCACGAGGAGCAGGGGAAGGCTGCGTAGAAAACGGGAACGCATTTCGGTCGTCATCACAGGTTTGTTCTATTCTGCATGCGTGTTGTACGATGTCTCATTGCAGCAGGCGCAAATGGAACAGGTGCCGGTTCGGTCCGGAGCAGGCGGAGAGCAGGTAATGACCCGGAGTGGTCGCGACGGGTATTCGCAGGGATACGCATCCGCTTTCGTCTGCCGTGCATTCCCATGCAAACTGCTCTATGCCTGTGATGTTTATCAGTCGGACCTGCCAGGCAATGCTGCGCGCGACCCCGGTCTCGATGGTGATCGTTGTGCCCACCCTGCCTGGATTGGGAAATGCGGACGTCGACAGCACGGGCGGCATTTGCGCGGATTTTACGCTCGTGCTCAGCGCCAGGCCGCTGCTGCGCGCAAATTTTTCGTACCTGCGGTACCAGATGATTTCACCTTCCGCTGTGAGCTGAAAATCTGTCAGGCGCGGATTGCCTTCGCATAGCACCGGCGCCCAGTTTCTGCCCTCGTCCGCAGAACGGTAAAGGCGCTTGTGGAAGTCGAGTCCGCTGAGCAGGGCATAGACCGTGCCGTCCGGTGAACGCACACAGTTCCTGAGATCGAACGGCTGACCCGGGAGACCGCTCCGGATGCTCTGCCAGGTCCGACCGCCGTCCACGCTGCGCGACAGGGCGGAATCATAATGCGCGATGACCAGTCCGTCGCCGAGCAGGTACGGCATGCGCAGCGAGTCCGGGACTGAAAACGTCAGCCGGACCGGCTCATGCGAATTCGGGACACAGGCATAGCAGTGCCATCCCGGGACGGTAAGGAAGTAGAGCGTGTCACGAATGAAATAACTCGAGTGAATTCGCGTGGCCCCTCCCTCTGTCCCGGGCAGCAGGCTGGTCCACGAGGCGCCGGCGTCATTCGAGAGATAATGACTGAGCACGACGGAGTCAGACACGGTGGTGAGCACGCGTCTGCTGCCATTCGATGACATGGAATACCGCAGCACACGGATGCTGTCCCAGCCCTGCTCATGCTGCAGCCGGTTCTCCGTCTGACTGAAGCGGTACAATCCCCTCCACGGACCGGTGAAGTAGGGAACATGGCAGCGGAGGACGTCCGGGAGGGAAGGCCATGAATAGGGCTCGTCACCGGGCACCGCGTACCTCTCCCAGGACATGCCATTGTCCGTGCTGTGATAGAGGGAGTCTGCGTCATACTGCGAGAGGAGCAGTCCGTTCCCGGAAAGCGGAAAAACCGGCCACGCGATATTGCGCAGTGCCTCGGACGGCGGATCGATGTCTGTCCACGAGACCTGCGCTGCAGCGAAGCTGGGGAAGGCCACGGTCACAACGGCTGCCGTGACAAGCAGGCCACGAAGGGATTGAAAGCACATGATACCCCCTGTTGTGAATCACAACAATATAACATACGGGTGTTTTGTATGAAAGCAGTTGCACGAAGACCGCCCGGCACCTCACACGATTTGCAATTTGCCGTCCCGCGGGTGTAATGTGGTACTCGATGTTGTGAGACCATAAGCGAAAGGCGGCGCCATGCGCATCCTGTATATATTTCCCCATCCCGACGACGAATCATTCGGTCCCGCCGCGGTCATGCACCGGCAGCGGGAGCAGGGACATGAGGTGCATCTGCTGACGCTCACGAGGGGCGGAGCGACGAAGGTGCGGCATGAGCTCGGTCTGTCCGTCGCGGAGATGGGAGAGGTGCGGCTCGAGGAGATGCGGGCCGTTGAGCGCACGCTCGATCTGACGTCGATGACCGTATGGGATTACGAGGACAGCGGTCTGAAAAACATGGACCCGCGCCCGCTTGAACTTGCGATCGCGGCATACGTGCGACAGCTGCGTCCCGACGTGCTGGTCACCTACGCCGTGCACGGCGTCAGCGGTTTTCACGATCACCTCGTCGCACATGCCGTGGTCAAACGCGTGTTCCTCGAACTGCGGGACGAAGGACTGCCGCTGCAGCGGCTCGCCATGCTTACCGTCCCGGACAGCGGGGAGGCGACGTTCATCGACGGACGGATACGCCTGAAACATTCCACCGAAAAAGAGATCGACTGCAGTGTGCCGCTGCGCGGCGGGGATATCGACGCGATGAAGCGCGCGCTCGGCTGCTATGCGACCTACCAGGACACGATCGAGGATTCCGGCGTCGTCGAGAAAGTCGGCTCGGAGCTTCATTTCGAATTTTTCGGCGAGTCGTTCTCTCCGCCGATCACAGACATGCTGCATGGACTCACGGCAGCGAACTGAGTGTACTTCCACAACGCACATCTTCCCATGCTCACGAGACAGTTCATCCATGCCATCACAGCGGCGGCGCTGCTCATGGCAAGCACCTGTTCCATCCACGCCCAGAGTCATGCGGGATCCGATCGCTTCGAAGTCGGGGTGTCCGCCGTGTTCGGGCACATGGACTACCCCGTACCGAATACGAAGTGGGCGAGCTGGATCGCGGACACCGTCGCGGCCGGCGTGCGTCGCGACGACGCGATTCCCTCCGAGCGCTGGCAGCAAATCGTCGAACTGGGCGCCACGCTGGCGCATATCTCGGTGTTCCCGCACCGCGTGGTCGAAGGGGAGGACAATATCGCCGCCAGGCTGGCGCGCGCTGCCTGGCATCGGGGCATATCACTCAGCCTGTCCGACCCCTGGCTGTGGGAACGCACCCTCTCGGAGCGCCGGTATTATCACCCGGAATCCGCATATGATTTCCTGGATGCATCCGTGGTCCCGGTCGCGGCCGCCGTGTTCGATGACAGCATCACTTTCGCTTCAATGCACCCGCTGCT
>CAJXSA010000064.1 GCA_913060595.1 uncultured Ignavibacteria bacterium | reverse complement strand
CCGCATCGTCGAATGCCGGAACCGTCATGCCTGCGGTGAACCACAGCAGGTCGCCGCCGCGGGGAATCGTCCCCTTGTCGTCGGAATACGTGCGGACGAGAGAATCGAAGGGCACACCGGATTTGGCCTGGTTGAGGACATCCAGGGCGCGGCGCTTGGCGGCGAGGCTGTCGGGACGGCCAAGGCTGTCGTTTTCGATGCGGATGAGAATATGCGCCGCGCGCACTTCCTCTTTTCGCTTATCGTACAGGTCCTTTATCGCCGGATCGATCAGCGCGCGTTCCGTCAGGTACGGCACCGCGAGACTGTTGCGGTACTCCTCGAGTTCCTGCTGTATTTCATTGTCCTCGTCAAATCCCCGGTCGCGGGCTTCGAGCACCTTCAGGCGATACTTGATCAGCAGATCGAGAAACTCCCTGCGCTCCTCCTGCGAGGATCGCTGTGCGACGATTTCACCGCCGTTATTCCGTATGAACTGCTCCTCGTATTCCCCCAGGGTCAATTCATAATCGCCGATTTCCGCAACAACGTCCGTTTTGTCCTGCGCCCGCAGCGTGCCGGGCACGCAGGCGGCTGCAATGATGAAAAGGAGGCCGGCGCTGACGACGCCGATTCGATGCGCAAACGTGAATGCCTTCATGATTGTGTTATCGCGTTATGAATGATAAAAGATCAAGCTAAAAATTAGCATTGCGGGGGTTTGGAAACAAGGGAAAGTGCCGTCCCGCTTCGCGGGACGGGTATTTGTCCCGGCTCCGCCGGGACGTATTTGCCCCGCCTCCAGCGGGGCGTATTTGTGCGCCTGCGGCGCACGTATTCAAGAATACGGTCGAGCCGGAGGCGAGACCAAATACGGACCGCTGGAACGCGGGCCAAATACCGCCGCGAAAAGCGGCGGAATACCCGTCGCGAAGCGACGGTACGCCGTAGTTCGCCGAAGGCGAACGAAGGCGGGCCACTATCAGCGCGGCTGGGGTATGTCGAAGTCGATGACTTCCTGGCGCGTGCTGCCGTACGTGAGATCGAGGGGCAGACCGCCGCGAAGGAGGGTGAAAACGGCGCTGGAGCCGTCGGCAACCACCAGTCCGTGGGGACGGGTGTAGTAGAAATCCGCGCTTTCGTCTATGCGGATGGGGACGAGAATGTTATCCGGGTTCGGAAACTGCGCTTCTATGGTAAGCGTCACGCGTGCGCAGTCGCGGTAGGTGCGCTGGTCTGTTTCCACGCTCTCAATGCCGCGAAAGCGGCCCTTGATGCGATAAAACACGGAAAACAGCGGTATCTGGTTGAATTCGAAGTTGAAAATTTCCCATTCCGTCTGAAAACTGCCCGGCGCGGGCACGGCGAGGAATTCAGTGGGAATATCGTCGATCGGGAGCCCGGGAATGAGTGATATGGAGGAGAGCTGCAGAAGTCCGGGACTGCTTATCAGCACGCCCTGTGCGTCTTTGCGCACGAAAAGGGTGTCGTCACTCGCACCCGTGCCCGTGATGACGCGGTTCACCTGCACGGCGTACTCGATGTCGTTCACCATGCGCGTGCCGGTGATGGCGGACTGTATCTGCGCCACGCCCTTGCGCGTCGTGCCGTTCCCGGTGGTATCGACGCGGTACTGCCAGCCGCTCCCCTGCACCAGCGGAAAATACTGCATGTCGACGTACACGGGAGTGCCGTCGGTGCTCACCGCGGGCGGATCGTCTGTGCAGGAAACGATGAACAGCAGCAGAAACGGGAAAAGCAGGATGCGGCGCATGGAAAACCTCTCAGCTCTGGAGATGTTCTTTGAGTCGGCGAATGGCGATGGCGCGATGACTGATGCTGTTTTTCTCCTCCGCGGACAGCTGCGCGTAGCTGCGCTCCTCGCCCTCGGGACGGAACACCGGGTCGTAACCGAAGCCGTTGGTGCCGCGAGGCGAGCGGAGGATGTCCCCTTCGACCTTCCCCTCGAAAAGCTGCTCGAACCCCTTGCCGACCAGCGCGACCACGCAGCGGAATCGGGCCTGCCGTTTGCGCGGCGGCACCTGAGTCATTTCCTTGAGCAGCTTTTGATTGTTGTCCTCATACGTCGCGTCTTCCCCCGCGTAGCGCGCGGAATACACTCCGGGCGCACCGAGCAGGTAGTACACTTCCAGTCCCGTGTCGTCAGCGATCACGGGCAAACCGGTGCAGCGATGCGCGGACAGCGCCTTTTTCATCGCGTTTTCTTCCAGCGTCCTGCCGTCCTCTTCGACGTCGGGACAATCCGGAAACTCCGTCAGATCACGAACGGTGATGGAAAGGTCCGCCAGCATGGCGCGAATTTCTTCAGTCTTGTGAGGATTGCGGGTCGCGAGGACGAGAGTATCCAATTTCATTGCAGAACCGATGTTCCGTTGGGAGAATTACTGGAGTAACATACGGGAGAAAGCGCTGCGGGGCAACAGTCAGTCCATGTCCTCGAGCGTGACCACCTCCATGCCCTTGCCGGCCGATTCCATGATTTCCCGCGAAATCCGGCGCCCTTCCGCCGTGGCCAGCGCATCGTTCATCGCGTCCTCATCCGCAAAGCGCGCTTCGACCACGAATCGCGCGGGAAACTCCCCCATTCCCGAGGCCGTCACGCGGGCGAGCGCGACCCCCTCCGCTCCCGGAATCGCCTGCACCAGGGGCAGAAAAGTGCCGGTGACATACGCTTCGGAATCTTTGTCGTTGAAAAGCCACAGGAGCTTGGTCATTGTTTTCGCCTCTTCGCCAGTTCAGATACACATCAATTCTGTCTGTAAACAGCGTGGGTCCCCGCTTCGCGGGGACGCGAGGGCGATGCTTCGCATCGCGCGTGGGTGCTCACCTCCGGCGAGCACGCGTGTTTCTCTCGTCCCGCGGAGCGGGACGCACGCGCTGAACCGCCGACAGGCGGTGAAGCCCTCGCACCGAGCGCAAGCGAGGCCCTCGCACCGCGCGCCAGCGCGGTACACGCGCCGAGCGTCAGCGAGGCACACGCGTCCGCCGGAGTCCCGCGGAGCGGGACGAAGGCGGACTACTCCCGCGTTTTGCCGAGCAGGCGCAGAATCTCGATATACAGCCAGACGAGCGTCACCATGAGCGCGAAGGCGCCGTACCACTCCATCTGCTTCGGTGCGCCGGAGTCAGAAAGCCGGGCGATGAGATCGAAGTCCAGCACCAGGTTCAGCGTCGCGATGCCGATGACCACCAGGCTGAAGATGATGCCCAGCGTGCCCCCTTCGTGCACGAAGGGGATGCCGATGCCGAACATGCCGAGCACCAGCGTCAGCAGGTAGAAGACGGCAACGCCTGCGGTGGCGGAAATGACACCGATGCGGAATTTCTGCGTGACGGGAATCAGTCCCGCGCGGTAGGTGACCAGCATGCCGACGAGAATGCCAAAGGTGAGCACGACGGCGGGAATGACGATGCCGGGATAGCGCGCCTCGAAGAAGGCGGACAGTCCCCCGAGGAACATGCCTTCGAGAAAGGCGTAAATCGGAGCGCTGATCGGAGCCCAATGCGGCCGGAAGGCCGTGGCCACGGCGGCGATCAATCCACCGATCAGGCCGATGATCATCTTCATGGACATCCCGCCTGCGGGCGCGGCCCAGCTGACGTCCGTCCAGGTCCAGCTCGCGCCCAGGAGGAGGATGAGGAAGAGCAGGCCCGTCTTGTTGAGAGCCCCGTTGAACGTCATGGGCTCCTCCGCGGACAATCCCGCGGCGGCGGACTGGAATCTGCGTTCGTTGAGAAAAGGATTACCGGACTTCATGGCATGCGCCTCCGTTCGTTGTGTTCTTTACCTGAGACATAAACACCAACCGGCGTCGCGGAGTTTCGATCAGTTGCCGACCGGGGGATGACCTTCGGGCATTTCACCGGAGGGCTGCTGCGGGGGATCCACCGGGGGATGTCCCTCGGGGAAACTGCTGATCACTTCGGGCTCCTTGATTTTCGCTTCCTGCGGCGGAAGGAACATGTCCGCGGTGGGCGTGAAATCGAGATCCATGTCCACTGCCGTCATGACGATGTTCTCACCGCCCATGACCACATCCATTTTCATGGTCAGACCGTTCCACAGCGCGACCGTGATGCCGCCCATGCCGAGTTCATACACGTCGCACTCGCGGTCGAGTATGGTCTCGGTGCCGACTTTCGTGCCGCCGCCGCGCAGGATGAAGGAAGCCTGGAAATCCTGCTTCTCCTCCTCGGTGAAGTCCGCCACGAGACGGCGGATCCGCGAGGTGTCGAAAGTGCTGCGCACGCCTTCCATGGTGGAAAGATCGACCGACCACTGCACGGTGTCCGATGTGATGTCGAGCTGATAGACGTTGCGGGGCTGTCCCTGGAAACGGAAGGACATGGAATCGAGCAGCGCCTGGTAAATCCCGAAATTCGCGATGGTATGCGTCTTCGTGCCGGACGCCGCCTGGCTGTACTCGTAGGTGATGATGGCGTTCTGCACACCGTAGAGCTTCACGGGAGGCGGAGTGGTGGAAAGTTCCTCGCCGCCCTCTCCGCCGCCGCAGGCGGCAAAGATGAACGCGGTCAACACTACGGCACTGGTAATAATCTGTCTGCGCATGTCTGAGTATGCTCCGATGAGAAAATATGGTGGTTGATGCATTGCGGAGGGAATAATTGTGGGCAGTGAGGGATTCGAACCCCCGACCTTCTGGGTGTAAACCAGACGCTCTGAACCTGCTGAGCTAACTGCCCGAACCCTCAATATAACAATTTGCTGATTACAAATTGCAGATTGCAGGTCACATATGAATGAAGGAAAAATGGAATGATGGAAATATGTATCCGGGAAGCATGTTTCCATCTTTCCTTCTTTCCATTTTTCTCTCTATTATTTGCAATCTGACATCTGACATCTGGCATACCATACAGCGATGAAATTCACCTCTTCCCTGCTGCTCACAGGTCTGATCTATCTGGCCGTTTCCACAACCGTTTATGGTCAGGAGGCGGACTGGCGGACGGACTATGAAATATCCGGCGGCGTGGCCTCGTCGGATTACGCGCAGACCATGCGCTACCTTCGGCGCCTCGACAGCGCGTCACGCTGGATACGGCTCACGAGCTTTGGCACGACACCGCAGGGGCGCGTGCTCCCCCTCGTCATCCTGGCGAAAAACGGGGAGTTCAATCCCACGGAGGCCCGGGCAGCGGGCAAGGACATCATCCTCATCCAGGCGGGCATTCACGCGGGGGAAATCGACGGCAAGGATGCCGGCATGATGCTGCTGCGGGAAATCGCCGTCACGCGCACGCTCGAGAATCTGGCGGATTCCGCCATCATCCTGTTCATGCCCATTTTCAATCTCGACGGACATGAGCGGCGCAGTCCCTACAACCGCATCAATCAGAACGGGCCGGAAATCATGGGCTGGCGCACCACGGCGCAGAATCTCAACCTGAACCGGGATTACATGAAGGCCGACGCGCCGGAAATGCGCGCATGGCTGCGCTGCTTCAACACCTGGCAGCCCGACATGCTCATCGACTGTCATGTGACCGACGGCATCGATTTCCAGTACAACCTCACCTACGCCATGGAAGTGCACGGCAACATGGCGCCGCCCGTCACGGCGTGGGAACGCAGGCTGGAAGAATACTGCATCGCCGGCATGGAGGCGCTCGGCGATCCGATCGCACCCTATACCTGGCCCCGTGAACGCAGCGACCTCAGCAAGGGACTGGTGGACTGGGCGAGTCCTCCCCGCCTGAGCACCGGCTATGCCGCGGTGCGCAACCGGGCGAACATGCTCATCGAGACGCATATGATGACGCCCTATGCGGATCGCGTCACCGCCACCTACCGCATGCTCGAACTGGTGCTGCGCTATGTGCGTGAACACCCCGGCAGCCTCCGTGACGCTGTCAACGCTGCCGAAGCGCAGGACCTGGTGCGCTTCGCCAACATGGACACCACCGGCGTCGCGCTCGCCTTCCGCTCCGCGGGCGGGACCCGGGAATTCCGCTTCCGCGGCTATGCGTCCGAGATGCGGAAAAGTCCCATTTCCGGATCGGAGCACGTGTGGTGGGACCGCTCGCGTCCCATGGAAGCCACCATTCCCCTGCTCGACGACGTGCGTCCGACGGTGACCGTGCGTCCCCCCTTCGCCTATGTCATCCCGCAGGAATGGCGCGCGGTGGTCGACGTGCTCCGTCTGCACGACGTGAAACTGCATCGCCTGACAGAAGAAGTCACGCTCCCGGTGGAGACCACGGTGTTCTCGAATCCGAAATGGCGCGACGCGCCGTACGAAGGACGCTTCACCGTCAGCGCTGAGCAGCGCAGCCGCATCGACACGATGACATTTCCGGAAGGGACGTACATCGTGAACATGGCGCAGGCCTCGGCGCGTGCCGCCCTGCATCTGCTCGAGCCGCAGGCACCGGACAGCTTCGTGTACTGGGGCTTTTTCAACGCGGTGTTTGAGCGCAAGGAATACTTCGAGGACTATGTCATGGCGGACATCGCGCTTGAAATGTATGAGTCCGACCCTGTCCTGCGCGCAGAGTTCGACCAGCGCCTGGAAACGGACAGCGCCTTCGCCGCTTCCCCGCGCGAACGCCTCATGTTCTTTTATCAGCGCTCCCCGTACTGGGACAGTCACAAGGATGTCTATCCCGTCCGCCGCCTGCTCACGCCGCAGCGCCTCCCGATGAAAAGGGAATAGTTCCGCTTCGCGGAACGTATTTGCGACGCTTAGGCGTCGCGTATTTAGTCCGCCTGACGGCGGACTGTATTCGGCCTGCCTGCGGCAGCCCGTATTTGGCACGCCTCCGGCGTGCCGTATTTCATCCGCCCTGCGGCGGACGGTATTTTGCCCTCTGACAAAATACGCTCGCCGCTTGCCACGGCTTCGTCCTGCTCAGCAGGACGAAGCCGGGCAGGCGAGCAAATACGTTCGCTGCAAGCGAACGAATACGTCCCGCGAAGCGGGACAAATACTGCTCATTCTCACTGATGGATTTCGCTTATGCGCACACTCCTTATCATACTGCTCCTCACCCTCACCACCTCCGCCGCTGGACAGGACAGCCCGCGTCCCCTGCTGCCCGCGGACAAGCTCATGCTCCACTATCCCGCCAGCGTGCGGCTGGCACCGGACGGCAGCAACGCTGCCTTCACCGTGCGGAAAGCGGACACGGCCGCCAACCGCTGGATCACGCACGTGTACTCCGTCGACGTGCGGACCGGCACGGAGCGGCAGCTCACCTTCGGTGCGCAGAGCTGCACGACCCCGCAGTGGTCGCCCGACGGCAGATGGCTCGGTTTCCTTTCCTCGCGTCCGTCAGTGGACCGCAGCGGGACACTGCAGTCGGGTCGACGCATGCTTTTCGCCATCCCGCGCAGCGGGGAGCCGCGTCTGCTCGCCGCTCCGCCGAGGGACATTGAGGAATTCACATGGTCGCCCGACGGCGGCACGGTGGCCCTGCTCACGGAAGCCGCAGCCGCATCCGCCATGCGCGATGAAAACGCACGCCGCGCATCGCGTCAGCTCGACATCACCGTGTCCAGCGATCCGCCGATATCCAGGGAGCTCTGGGTGCTGGACGTGAGCAGCGGCACCCTCCGCAGTATCACCGAGCTGGATCCCGGCGCGGAGGGCCTCGCATGGTTCCCCGACAGTCGCCGCCTCGTCTACCAGACGAACTACACCGGGAAATACGACGACGAGCAGAAATGGGACCTGTGGTCGGTCAGCACCGAAGGAGCAAAGGAGCAGCTGACCGACGCTCCCGGACCGGAGCACGTGCCGCGCGTTTCCCCGGACGGCAGCACGATCGCCTTCCTGACACAGACGGTGCCCGACATAGAATTCGCCAAAACGGAAATCTCCCTGCTCGACATGGACACCCGTCAGCTGCGCCGGCTGACGGAACAGCAGCCGCTGAGCGTGGAGGAATTTGCCTGGGATCCCGACGGAAAATCCCTCGTCGCCCTGCTCAACGAAGGAACGTCTGCCACGCTGCACCGGGTCGACCGCAGCTCCGGCGCCACGCGAAAACTGACAGACGACGCAATGGTCGTCCAGGGAATGGATGTGAACGCATCAGGCGATATCGCGTTCATCGCAGGCGGTGTCGCCGCGATGCGCGAGGTCCATGTACTCGATCGCGGCGGCGTCCGCCGCTGCACGGATTTCTCGGCGCAGCTCGAATCCTTCAGCCTCGGCGCGCAGCGCGTGATCACCGTGCGCAGCAGCGACGGCCTCTACGACATCGAAGCCGTGCTGGTGCTGCCGACGGACTACCGCAGGGGAGAGCGCGTCCCCCTCGTCCTCGCCTATCACGGCGGCCCCTACGGCGACTTCGACAACCGCTTCTACCAGTATTATCCCGCACACATCCTGGCCGCGCGGGGCGTGGCCACGGTGATGCCGAACGTGCGCGGCAGCTCCGGCTACGACGACGCATTCGGCCAGGCCAACCGCTACGATCTCGGTGGCGGGGACTTCCGCGACGGAATGGACGTGGTGGATTATCTCATTCGCGAGGGCATCGCAGACAGCAGCCGCATGGCCGTCATGGGCGGCAGCTACGGCGGCTACATGACGAACTGGACCATCTCCCAGACGCAGCGTTTCCGGGCAGCCGTGTCCATGTACGGTATTTTCAGCTGGCTCACCGACTGGAGCAATTCCTGGCAGCCCTCTTTCGAGCGCATGTTCCTCGGTCATGATTACTGGGAGAAGCCCCTGGACAGCAACAGCCTCTGGATCAGCCGCGCACCCCAGACGTACGCGAAGAACATCACCACTCCCACGCTCATTCTGCAGGGTGACGCCGACGTCTACACCAACGTCAGCAACTCACGCGAGATGTACCAGGCCCTCAACGCCCTCGGCAGGGAAGTTGAATTCGTCGTCTATCACGGCGCGGGACACGGGCTGCGTACCTACCCGAATCACTGGATTGACGTGATGGAAAGAACCGTGGGGTGGATTACGAAGCGGGTGGGGATGCCGTAAATGGCGTGTGTGCCGTCCGCCTTTGGCGTCCGGCACGCGGGGGTCCCGCTGCGCGGGACGCGGGGATCCCGCTATCGCGGGATGCGAGCCGGGCAGGCACGCACGCGCGGTGCGAAGCACCGCATCCGCGCGCTCGCCATGGCGAGCGCACACGCGTGGAGCGGAGCGACACCCTGGCGTCGCGCGAAGCGCGACCAGCTACTTCGCTTCCAGGCGGGCGATTTCATCGCGCAGCTGGGCGGCGCGCTCGAACTCGAGATCTTTGGCAGCCTCGCGCATCTCCGAGCGCAGCTGCTCGACGAGCTCTTCTTTCTGTTCTTTCGTCATGAAACGGAGCACGGGCTCGGCGACGAGTTTCGGCTTCGACCGCTCCTGCCGTTCGTCGCGCTTCGCCTTGACATCGGCGATGGCGGTGGAGTGCAGGATTTCATCCATGGACTTACGGATGGTCTCCGGATTGATGCCGTGTTCGGTGTTGTAGGCGGTCTGCAGTTCGCGGCGACGTGTGGTTTCGTCGATAACACGCTGCATGGAATCGGTCACGCGGTCGGCGTACATTATCACCAGTCCGTCGGCGTTGCGCGCAGTGCAGCCGGCGATCTGCATGATGGCGCTTTCGCTTCGGAGAAAGCCCTCCTTGTCCGCGTCGAGAATGGCAACCAGCGACACCTCGGGCAGGTCCAGTCCCTCGCGCAGCAGGTTCACACCCACCAGCACGTCGAAATTCCCCAGGCGCAGCTCACGCAGGATTTCCACGCGTTCGAGCGAATCGATGTCCGAATGCATGTAGCGCACGCGGATGCCGATGTTCTCGAGGTACTCGGTCAGGTCCTCTGACATGCGCTTGGTCAGCGTGGTGACGAGCACGCGCTCGTTCTTCTCCGCGCGTGTGCGGATTTCCGCGATGAGGTCGTCGATCTGGTTGCGCACGGGACGCACTTCCATCGGGGGATCGAGCAGGCCGGTGGGACGAATGATCTGCTCGACCACGACGCCATCGCTTCGTTCCAGTTCGTAGGGACCCGGCGTGGCGCTGACGTAAATGCACTGGTTGATGAGGGATTCGAACTCCTCGAATTTCTGCGGACGGTTGTCCATCGCCGACGGCAGACGGAAGCCGTGCTCGACCAGCGTGGTCTTGCGCATGCGGTCGCCGTTGTACATGGCGCGCACCTGCGGCAGGGTCTGATGGGACTCGTCGATGACGAGCAGGTAGTCCTCGGGAAAATAGTCCAGCAGGCATTCCGGGCGGTCCCCCGGTTCACGTCCCGCAAGATGCCGCGAATAATTCTCGACGCCTGAACAGTAGCCGATTTCCTTCATCATTTCCAGGTCGTAGCGCGTGCGCTGTTCCAGCCGCTGTGCTTCGAGAAACTTCCCGCTGTTGCGGAAAAACTCGAGCCGCTCCTCCAGCTCGACCTCGATATCCTTGATCGCCCGCTTCAATTCCTCTTCCGTGGTGAGAAAATGCTTGGCGGGAAAGACCACGGCTTCGTCGACTTTCTCCCGCACCTTGCCCGTCATGCGGTCGACGAGGGAGAGCGTGTCGATGTCATCGCCGAAAAATTCCACGCGCAGCACTTCGTCGGACTCGTACGCCTGGATGATTTCGATAACGTCCCCGCGCACGCGAAATGTGCCGCGGGAGAAATCGAAATCATTGCGGATGTAGTGAATGTCCGTCAGCCGTCGCAGGAACATGTCACGGGAAATCTCCTCCCCCTTCTTCACGTACAGCAGCTGGTCGGCATACCCCTCTTTCGATCCGATGCCGTAGATGCAGGAAACCGAGGCGATGATGATGACGTCCCGCCGGCCCTCGACCAGGGCGCTGGTCGCTTTCAGCCGCAGGCGGTCGATCTCGTCGTTGATGGACATGTCCTTTTCGATGTAGGTGTCCGTGGACGGGATATAGGCTTCGGGCTGATAGTAATCGTAATAGGAAATGAAGAATTCCACCGCGTTGTTCGGGAAAAAGCTTTTGAATTCCCCGTACAGCTGTGCAGCCAGTGTCTTGTTGTGGGAAATCACCAGCGTGGGACGGCCGATCTCCTGTATGAGATTCGACACCGTGAACGTCTTGCCGCTGCCGGTCACGCCCAGAAGAGTCTGGAAGCTGTCCCCGCGCCGCACTCCCTCCACCAGCTGGCGTATCGCCTCCGGCTGATCCCCCGTCGGTTTGTACTCCGATACCAGTTCGAATTTCCTGTCCATATGCTCTTTCCTGCCTGAGTTCTGCACGTCCCGCAAGATAGGAAGAAAGCGGGTGCGCCGCTATCGCTGTGCGTATTGCGCCGCTATCGCTGTGCGTATTGCGCCGCTGGCGCGACGCGTATTTGCGCCGCTATCACGGCGCGTATTTGCACCGCTTGCGCGGTGCGTATTTACGGCGCGTGCGCGCCGTGTATTTGTCCCGCCTCCCCGGCTTCGTCCGCCTTCGGCGAACTTCGCCGCGGCAAGCGGCGGACGCGGGCGTTTTCACGCGCCCGTCTCCGTTCCGCTGCGCGGAACTTCGCCGTGGCAGGGGAGCGTGGGGATGCTGCCATAATGAGTTTTCACGCGCGATGCGAAGCATCGCCCACGCGCGGCAGGAAGGGACGCGCACGCGTGTCGCGCAGCGACACCCACGCAGAAAGCAAAACAATGTGAAAAAAAGTCACACTTCCCGTTGACTTCCGCCAAAAAAGTAGATATAATCACCGTACAAGCCCACGTAGTACGAGACTTGTCGCAAAACAGCGCGTTGACTCCATGAGAGTCCGCCACGCCGTGACGACCGTCGACATAGTCAAACCCTCGAAGCGTCAGATCAATCGTTCCGTGACGTAATGATCCGTGCTCCGGCCTTTCTCCCATACAGGAGATCGCGGTCGCGTGTGCGGATACGTTCTGCTTTGCGGAATGTCTTTCATTACCATACACGAGGTGAGTCATGACACAATGGCAACTCCTTCCACTCCGGAAGTGGGCCGTGCTGCTCGTCTTCGCATTCTCCGCGATGCTGCTGGGAAGCGAGGCGCTGCAGGCGCAGACGATGATGCCCCTTCCCGCCTACAACAACACATACAACGGCATGGTCCGCGGATTCTGGTTCACGGCACCGACGGACTTCCGCATCGTCGGTGTGCGCGTACCGACCGACGTCGGCACCGCGGCACAGAACGTGCAGGTGATGAAAATCAACACGACCATGCAGGCGTATCCCTGGACGACGACGAATTATACCACCCTGGGGGTGTGGTACAATGTCGCCACCACGACGATGATTCCCTGCGACATCCTGGTACAGACCGGTGACGTCATTGGCATCATCGGCTCCCGCGGCAGCAACGGCTCGACGCAGTCGAATTCGTACTCGGTGGCCAACTCCCCTCATACCATCAGCAACGCCATTTTCGGACAGCCCGTCACGCTGCACCGCTTCGGACATCAGGGGTACACCTACCCGGTCGGCGCCGTGTGGTGGGAGCCGAACTACCAGGTCTGCCGCGTGGAAATGTACTACGCCCCGGCCGTGACCGTCCCGAACGACATCGGCATCGCGTCCATCGATTCCCCCTTCAATTTCTGCGCGGGGAATGAGGACGTGAAGGTGACACTGAAGAACTTCGGCACCAACCAGGTGACCTCTGCCACGATCAACTGGACGCTGAACGGCGTGCCACAGACCCCGTACAGCTGGACGGGCCTGCTGGACACGCTGAATTTCACCACGCGACAGACGCAGGTCACGCTGGCGAACATGAATTTCCAGGGCGGCGTGCCCTACACCATCGCGGCATGGACATCCATGCCGAACGGCGTGCAGGACACGGTGACCTATAACGACAGCACCATTGTCACAAGGCAGGCGGCCATCGCCGGCACCTACACCATCGGCGGCGCGAGGCCGGATTACACCGACTTCGCCTCCGCCGTCTCGGCTCTCAACCAGTACGGGCTCTGCGGTCCCGTCGTGTTCAACGTCCGCCCGGGGACGTACAACGAACAGATCGAGCTGCAGTCCATAACCGGCGCGTCGTCGATCAATACCGTGACCTTCCAGTCGGAAAGCGGCAACAAGAACGACGTCAATCTCACCTTCGCCGCCACGAGTACCGCGAACAACTATGTGATCAGCATGGGTGACGCGGAGTGGGTGACGTTCAAGGACATGACGATGACGGCCACGGGTTCGTCCTACGGACGCGTGGTGTACTTCGGCGCGGGGTCGACGGACTGCACCTTCGACAACTGCGAAATG
>CAJXSA010000063.1 GCA_913060595.1 uncultured Ignavibacteria bacterium | reverse complement strand
GTCCGACGATGGCGGGCGCTTCGCGGATGAGCGTGTCGTCGGTGAGCGCTTTTACCATGAACAGCGCAAAGTCGATGCGCCGTGTGAGATTGCTCGCGAGCACCGCGTCCTGCACATGCCGGCTCCACAGCGGCAGGCCCTGGCTTTCCCCCTCCTCGAGATCGCTGCCGCGCACCACTGTCCATTTCCGGTCGCTGGCGAAAATGCGACGCGCCGCCTCCACCTGGTCGTCGATGTCGACGACGCGGAAGAGTTTCATCAGGGTGCCAACCACGCTGACAAAGAAATTGATCTTCCAGGAATACACGTCCTTTCCATCGAGGCTGATATGCCAGCCGCAGGAGAATACCAGGCGCGCGTGTTCCGGTGCAAAGTCCAGCACCGCCTGTGCCGTGCCCGAGGAATACTTCTGCATGCCCCAGGGGACGAGCACGGTGCACACCCCGTCGCAGCCCTCCACGGCTTTGCGGATGACATCGCGGTCGTTGGTCGGACCCGGGACGATGGTGATGCGGTCCTTGAATGCGTCGAGCTTGGGGACGCTTTTCTCCCTGCACACACCCACGACCTCATATCCCTCGTCGAGCGCAAGGCGGATCATGTACTGCCCGAGTTTCCCGGACGCACCGACGATACAAACTTTCTTCATGATGTCCCTTTCGCGTTATACGTGCTGGTCGATGAGGATGGGATTGCCGTCCGGGTCGAAGAGCATCACGCTCGCCGGACCGCTGCTGTTTTCGTCGGCCTCGACCGCGAGTTCGAGTCCCTCGGCCTTCATCTGCTTCTGCAGATCACGGATGTCGGTGTAAGCGCCGAGCGTCTGCGCATTGCTGTCCCACCCCGGGTTGAAAGTAAACGTGTTCTTCTCGAACATGCCCTGGAAGAGGCCGATGATCACCTCCCCGTTTTTCAGTATCAGCCAGTTCTGCGACTCGTCGCCGCCGAACACGGTGAAGCCCAGTTTCTGGTAAAACGCCTTTGACGCCTGTATGTCTTTCACCGCCAGGCTGACGGAAAAATTGCCGAGCTGCATGCGATTGTCCTTTCACGTGTGATTGACGAAAGGACAGAATATCAAAACATCGCACGCAGCGCAAGCACGAGGTTTCGTCCCGCGGCGCTGACGCCGGAGGAGAAGGGTCGGTAATGCTCGTCGAGCAGGTTCTCTAAGCCGACGTTGAGCTGCAGCAGTTCGGAGAGCTGATAGGACGCGCGCAGGTCAAGGGTCAGCCAGGCCGGTGTGCCGTGCACGGTGGCCTCGCTTTCGTTGTCCTCGCCCGTGGGGGAGTATTCTTCGATATGCTTCCAGCCGTTGTAGCGCAGGGCGAACTCGCCACGAAAGCGGTCGCGGCGGTAGATGAGCCGCGTCTGCCCGAACACCGGCGGAATGTGGCCGAGGGGAACGTCCTCGCTCACGTCGCGTCCGTGCGTCCACGTGACCGACGACGCGAGGGAGAACATGCTGTTGACGTCCGCGAGAAAGGACGCGCTGGCGCCGTAGAGGCGCGCCTCGCCGGCGTTGACATTGGCCTGCACCTGGCTGCGCGTGCCGTCGTACATGATGGAATCCTGTCCGTTGAAGCGGAAGTCCCGCCGCACGATGGCGTCGGTCAGCTGCGTGTACCAGCCGACGAGGTTGACGTGCACGCTGGAGGCGAAGGTTTTCTCCACGCCCACTTCCATGTTGTACGCGTATTCCGGCGCGAGGTCCGGGTTCGGCACCATCACGCTGCCGGGCGAGGAGTCGAACACCTTGCCCGCGTCGTCGACGTTGGGAGCGCGGAAGCCGGAGGACAGGTTCAGGTTCAGCGCGAAATCAGGCTCGGGCCGGAACACCAGGCCGACAGCGCCGTTGAGCGCGCCCGTGTTGATTTCCAGCGCGTCGAAGGGAAAGTCGTAAAACGTCTTGTCCTCGAAGGACGCCTCGAGCAGGATATGCGAATAGCGCAGGCCGCTGTTGAGGCTCCACTGCGGGGCGATATGCCAGCGCCAGGTCAGGTAGGCGGCGAGCGTGGTCATGGTGCTGCCGCCGTCGGGGTAGCGCGTGGACGTCGGGGTGCGCGCGCCGGAACTTATGTCGATGATGTATCCCTTGGACTGCACGTCGTTGTGCACAGCCTCGGCACCGTAGAACAGGCGGTGATCGTCATCGGGGTCGAGCTGCATGGTAGCGTCTGCGTTCAAACTCAGGACGGCGACGTCCTCCTCGCGGTGCCGCTCGTTTGCGCTGCCGAAACGTCGGTCGATGCGATCCTCGTCCACCTGCTGATACGCCGCGGTGACGCGCAGGTGATCGTACAGCATGGTGGGAGTGCTGAGATCCGCCGCCAGCGCATGCATCATCCAGGTCTGCGGACCGTACTTCCATTCCGCGTAGCGCAACTGTCCGTCGCGGTATTCGGCCAGGCGGTCGTAGCGGGGAATGTCGGAGCTGCTGCTGTAATGCAGGCTGTACTCGATGTTGGTCAGGGCGTCCGGCGCGTAGCGTATTTTCTGCAGGAGGTTGTACTGGCTGTACGCGGTCCCCTTCTGCACGTTGGGATTATCGTTGGGCAGCACGACCTCCTCTCCGTCGATGCGGTCGACGTATTCGAAGCGCTTGCCCCAGTCCGGGTAAAACGGATTGCGGATGTTGCCCGCGCGCAGGTCACCGTAGTCCGAGAAGGTCAGCGAGGTAAGGAAACCGATGCGGTCGAAGCCGAGGTTGACGTCCACGTGACCGCTTTTCTCGAGATTGGCCGTGGCATAGCGCACCCAGCTGTGTCCGCTGATATCGGTGCCGCCGTCGAAGCTCAGCCGGGGACGCCGCGTGTGGAAATCCATCACTCCGCCGAGCGCGTCGCTCCCGTAGATCACCGAGCCCGGACCGAATACCACTTCGGCGTTCTCCAGTATACCGGGATCGAGCATGATGACGTTCTGCAGGTGGCCGCTGCGGTAGATGGCGTTATTGAGGCGCACGCCGTCGATGACGATGAGCACCTTGTTGGCCTCGAAGCCGCGCAGCACGGGCGAGCCCCCGCCCATCTGGCTTTTCTGCACGAAGACGCCGTTCATGCCCGCCAGCATGTCCGCCGCCGTCTGAGGATTCCGGAAAGCGATTTCCCGCGGGGAGATGGTCGCGATTTCATGCGGGATGTCCCGCCGGTTCTGCTCCCACTTGTTCGCGGAGACCACAACCTCTTCGAGACTCAGAAGGCGTTCGATCAGAAGCACGCGGCCGCCGTCCGCCTGAATCTCGGCGAGCGTTTTGCGCACCGGGTAGTAGGCGAGATGCTGAATGTACAGCGTATCCCCGGGCTGCGTGCGCGCGACGTCCGCGCGTCCTTTCTCGTCGGTCAGCGTCGAATAGCCGCTGCGCGGATTGACCACGGTGACGTGATCGACCGCTTCGAGCGTGGTTTTCTCCACGACGGATATCTGCTGTGCCTGCAGGGGAAGCGCGAGCAGGGCGCACAACGCCGCTGCAGCGGCGATGCGCAGGCCTCTGAAACTCATAGCTGGAAACTCCTTGGTCACGACATGCTCCCTGTCCGCCCTGTCATCACGCCTTCGCGGCCGCGACCTCATCGCGCAGCCACGTGAGCCAGGCGTCCATGCCCTCGCCGCTTTTCACCGAGACTTCGATGAATCGCAGGTGATGGTTGACCTGCAGGGCGTACTCTTTCGCCTTCTCCAGGTCGTAGTCGAGATGCGGCAGGAGGTCGATCTTGTTGATGACGCAGACCTGTGAGCTGCGGAACATGTTCGGATACTTGAGCGGTTTGTCCTCGCCCTCGGTCACGCTCATGATGACCACGCGGCGGGCCTCACCGAGATCGAACAGCGAGGGACAGACAAGGTTGCCCACGTTCTCTATCATCAGCACGCTGTTCTCTTCCGGCTGCAGCTCGCGCACGGCGCGCAGCACCATGTCGCTGTCGAGATGGCAGCCGTTGCCGGTGTTCACCTGCACGACGGGCGCCCCGGCTTCGCGTATGCGGTTGGCGTCGTTCATCGTCTGCTGATCGCCCTCGATGACGGCAACGGGCAGCCCACCGCCGAGCTCGCGAATCGTGCGCTCGAGCAGCGAGGTCTTGCCCGAGCCCGGGCTGCTGACAAGGTTCAGCGCAAGGATGTTCTTGGCCAGGAAATAGCCGCGGTTGCGCTCGGCAAGCAGGTTGTTCTTCTGCAGGATGTCGGTCTCCACCGCGATGCTGCGTCCCTCGTGATCGTGCGCGTGGGCGTGATCGTGGGCGTGATCGTGATCGTGGGCGTGATCGTGGTGGTGATGTTCTTCACCCGCTTTGCGTATGGTGACGGCGTCGTCGGGCTGCGTGCAGCCGCAGGTATCACACATGATGCGTCCTCAATTCATTCGTCGACGATAAGGGATTTGACGCGCAGCTCCTGTCCCTGCAGGGTTTCCGACTGGAAGGCGCCGCAGGCGGGACAGGGTGAGAAATAATCCTCAAGAAGGAATTCCTCTCCACAGGACTCGCAGCGCGCTTTCGCAGGGACGTCGATGATGGTGACTTTCGTGCCGTCCAGCACGGTGTTTTTCGTCACCACGTCGAGCGCGAAGGTCAGCGCGTCGATTTCAATGCCGGAGAGCGTGCCGATTTCCAGCTCGATCTCCCGCACGGACGCAACACCTTCCCGCGCCGTGTGATCGGTCGCGATGTCAAGTATCTGTTCCGCTATGGAGAGTTCGTGCATGGGTAGCTGCCCGGATCGTTTATATCATGTAAAATTACGAAAACGGGCAGTCTAAAGCAGGGCAAATCGGCGACGAATGCGAAAGAAGAAAAAAAGGAAAGATGGAAACATGCTCCACGATGCCATAATTCCATCTTTCCATCTTTCCTTCTTTCGCATCTTACATATGCCATCTGATATCTGAAATATGTGCTACATTGTCCCATGCCCAACCCGCGTCATATCGACCTCCGCGTGCACCTGGCACTGCTGTTCGTGCAGGTGAGCTTCGGGGGTTTCAGCGTGTTCGGCAAATACGTGCTGGGACATGTGCAGCCTCTGGCGGTGGCGGGAATGCGTGTGCTCTTCGCGGGACCGGTGATCATGCTGCTGGCGCTGCGCTTCGACAAGGTGCGGCCGAAAGGGAAGGATTTTCTCGTTCTTGCCATGCTGGGCTTTTTTGGCGTGTTCGTCAATCAGCTGCTCTTCATTACCGGACTGGACTACACGACGGCCACCAACGCCTCCATTCTCATGCCGTCCATCCCCGTCTTCACCGTGGCGGTGGCCATGGCCATGGGCGTCGAGCGCATCACCTGGCGGCGCAGCCTGGGCATTGGACTCGCGGTGGCGGGCGCGCTTATCATGCTGAAAGTGACGCGCTTCTCCTTCGGCGAGGAGACAGTGATCGGCAACCTGATGATACTGGTCAACTGCCTGAGTTACTCGCTCTTCCTCGTGCTCGCGCGTCCCGTGCTGCTGCGCATTCCCCCGCTGACCGTCACCGCCTGGTGCTTCGTCTTCGGCGGCAGCGGCATACTTCTCGTCGCCGCACCGGATCTGGCTGCCGTTCCCTGGCCGGACCTCCCCACGCTGGCGTGGCTAGGAATCGTCTACGTCGTGCTTTTTCCCACACTCATCAATTATCTGCTCAACACCTGGGCGATAAAGCGCTCGTCCTCCACCCTCGTGGCCACCTACACCACGCTGCAGCCGGTCGTGGCGACCACGCTCGCCGTCATGCTGCTCGGTGAGCATTTCGGTTTCCGTGAAGTCCTCGGCTTCCTTCTCATCGTCTCCGGCCTGCTCTGGATTACCTTCCATTCCACCAAAAGCACGGTTCCACCCGCGAAATAAACTTCCCCTGCGCTCATCAGGCACCGGGCAGGCTCGGGGCATGTGCTTGTATCTTGGGGGAAGATGGTCAGCGTGGTATATTGTGGTATTCGAGATTTTTCGGGAATTCCCATGCGTTCGATTGACATCAAGGAAAGCATCGCCATGGCGTGGAGCGCCTTGAAGGCCAACAAGCTCCGCGCGTTTCTCACGCTGCTCGGCGTCGTGATCGGTGTGTTCTCCTTCATCGGTGTGATGACAGGCATCAGCGTGCTGCAGGACAGCATCGAATCGAGTTTCAATATACTCGGATCCAATACGCTGCTCGTGCAGAAATATCCCGCCATGTCGCACGGTCCGGGTTCGCGGCAGAAATACCGCAATCGCAAGGACATCACCATCGAGCACGGTTATTACATTCGCGAGAAAAGCCGCCTGGCCGAGCATGTGAACGTGCAGGCGAACGACTGGGGCGGACTGGTGAAATACCGGAACAAGAAGACCAACCCCAACGTGCAGATCATCGGCGGCACGCCGGAGATCATTTACACGCAGAACAGGGAGATGCAGTACGGGCGCGTGTATAACGAACAGGAACTGCAGTACGCGCGCAACGTGGTGGTTCTCGGTCAGGGCGTGGTCGACATGCTCTTTCCCAGTGAATTCCCGCTTGAAAAAGAAGTGCGCATCGACGGCGTACCCATGCGCGTCATCGGCGTGGTCGAGCCCAAGGGAGGCATGTTCGGCGGCAATGCGGATAATTTCGTGCTCATGCCCCTGAGCACGTTCACCAGCCATTACGGCGACGCCCGCCGGGTGAACATACAGGCGAAGGCGGAGAGCCAGGAAACCTACGACGCCATGACGGATGAAATCATCGGCCTCTTGCGCGCGGCGCGTCGCGTGCCCCCCGGTGAGGAAAACGACTTCGAAATCGTCTCCAACGAATCGCTGATATCCGAAGTCAACAACCTGACCTTCCTCATTCGCGCCGGGACCGGTGCGGTCTCCGCCATCGCACTGCTGGCGGCGGGCATCGGCATCATGAATATCATGCTCGTTTCCGTATCCGAGCGCACACGTGAAATAGGCGTTCGCAAGGCAATCGGCGCCACACGACGCACCATACTCACCCAGTTCCTCATCGAGGCCGTGGTCATCTGCCAGATTGGAGGGTTGATCGGCATCGCCATGGGACTCGGCGGCGGCAACATCCTCGCCCTGCTCATGGATATTCCCCCCGTGCTTCCCATCGGATGGGCGTTGCTCGGCCTGCTGGTCACCTCGCTGATCGGCATCGCCTTCGGCGTCTATCCCGCCTGGAAAGCCTCCAACCTCGATCCCATCGAAGCCCTGCGTTACGAGTAAGAGCACGGCGCTTCCTGCCGGCAGCGAATGAATTGAATCCGATTTCCTTAGTTGGTTTCCATCAGGCGTGAAAACGTAAAGGGGTGAAGAGGTAAAGACGTGAAGGCGTGGAGCTCGTCTTGCCGCCGAAGGCGGCCCACACATCATCCGCGCAGATCCGCCCGATCCGTCTCATCCGCGTTCCACATTCATCCGCCCGATCCGTCTCATCCGCGTTCTCCATTCCTGCGTTCACGCATTTTTCCTATCTTAGTGTTTTACGACCGTTACGAGACAAACCGAGGACACACACATGATACCAGCCGACTACGAGTACACCTGCGTCGAACGCTTCCTGCGCTATGTCAAATACGACACGCAGTCCGATGAAAATTCCGAGACCTTCCCCAGCACGGAGAAACAGAAAATCCTCGGGGCGGATCTTGTCAAGGAGCTGCAGGGCATGGGCCTTTCCGATGCGGAGATGGACGAGTACGGCTACGTGATGGCCACCATCCCGGCCAATACCGACAAGGCGAATGTGCCGGTCATCGGTTTCATCGCGCATATGGACACGTCGCCGGACGTCACCGGGGAGAACGTCAAGCCGGTGCTGCACGAGAACTACGACGGCAAGGACATCGTCCTGCCCGCCGACAACAGCATCGTCATCACCGTGGCCGACAATCCGGTGCTCGCCGACAAGAGCGGGGAGACCATCATCACGGCCGACGGCACCACGCTGCTGGGCGCGGACAACAAGGCGGGCATCGCCGAGATTTTCGACGCCGCGCATTTCCTGCTCACCCACCCCGAGGTGAAGCACGGCACGGTGCGCATCTGCATCACGCCGGACGAGGAAGTGGGCCAGGGCACGAAGTACTTTGACGTGCCGAAGTTCGGCGCGAAATACGCCTACACCGTGGACGGCGAGCAGCTCGGCAGCATCGAGAACGAAACCTTCTGCGCAGACTCCCTGACCGTTGAGTTCGAGGGCGTGAGCATTCACCCCGGCTTCGCGAAGGACAAGCTGGTCAACAGCGTCAAGATCGCCGCGCGTTTCATCGAGAAGCTGCCCAAGGACACGCTTTCTCCCGAGACCACCGAGAAAAAGGAAGGCTACGTGCACCCGCACGGAATCAGCGGCGGCATAGAGAAAACCAGCATAAAGTTCCTCCTGCGCGCCTTTACCGCCGAGGAGCTGCGCGAGCAGGAAGCGTTCATCCGCCGCCTGGTCGACGAGACGCTCGGAGAGTTCCCCGCCGGCAGCGCCGAGATCACCGTGCAGGAATCCTACCGCAACATGCGCTACGTGCTCGACGAGCACCCGCAGGTGCTCGAAATGGCTGAGGAAGCGATGAAGCGCATCGGCATCATGCCGGAAATCGGCAGCATCCGGGGCGGCACCGATGGCGCGCGCCTTTCGTACATGGGACTGCCCTGCCCGAACATCTTCGCGGGCGAGCACAGCTTCCATTCCAAGCGTGAATGGGCGAGTGTGCAGGACATGCACAAGGCCGTGCAGACCATCGTGACCATCGCCTCCCTCTACGAAGAAAAGGCCTGAGCGCGACCCCATGGCAAAGAACATCGCAGAGACGCGGCTGTACCGCAGCGAGATGAACGAGCGCATTCTCGGCGCAGGGATGAAGGAAATCAACCGCTTTTTCGCCCTCGACACCGCCGCGTATCGCGAGGGTGCGCTGCCCGTCAAAATGAAGGAGCTCATGGGCCTGGTCGGATCCATGGTGCTGCGCTGCAACGACTGCATCTTCTATCATATCGACCGCTGCGTCACCGAAGGCGCGACGCGCGAGGAAATCATGGAGGCGATGAACATCGCCCTCGTCATCGGCGGCAGCATCGTCATCCCGCATTTGCGATACGGCTTCGAGATGCTGGACAGGCTTCTGACGGAGCCGGCTGAAGAGAAAGCGGAGTGACCTTCTTCCCGCTTTACTTTTCGTTTTGAATGTGTTAGATTGCTTTCGCCAATTGCTCTAATCTCGGCCCTCCCTACCGGGATTAGAATAAACGCTTGGTAACGCTCCCGTTCCCCGCGGGAGCGTTTTTTATTCCTCCCAAACGAACCTTTTCACTTCCCTTCCCCGGAACCACAGTTCCCGCCGCCGTTGTTGTATCATTATCCGACAACATTCGAATATCCGGAGATTCCGCATGACTCTTCGCCTGAGCACGCTGCTCGTCGTCAGCCTCTGCATGTTTTCTGCGGCGCAGGCCCAGTATCCCATAGACAACGCCTTCCCCGGTATCGACTTCAGCCGTCCCGTCGACATACAGAACGCCGGTGACGGCAGCGACCGCCTCTTCGTGGTCGAGCAGGCGGGGCGCATACACGTGTTCCCCAACGATGCCGCGGTCGATGAAACCACCGAATTTCTTGATATCCGCGACCGTGTGAGTGACGGCGGAAATGAGGAGGGTCTTCTGGGACTCGCATTTCACCCCGATTATGCGAACAACGGCTACTTCTACGTCAACTATTCCGCCAGCGGACCGCGCCGCAACGTCATCGCACGCTACAGCGTCAGCGCCAGTGACCCGAACCGCGCCGACCGCGAGAGCGAGACCGTCCTGCTTACCTTCGAGCAACCGTACAGCAATCATAACGGCGGTCAGCTTGCCTTCGGACCGGACGGCTACCTGTACATCGCCACCGGCGACGGTGGTTCAGGAGGCGATCCGCAGAACAACGCCCAGAACCGCACGAACCTGCTCGGGAAAATCCTGCGCATCGACGTCGACAACAGCAGCGGCAGCAGCGCGTACGCCATTCCCGGGGACAATCCTTTCGCCGGCAATGCGGAAGGGTACGCGGAGGAAATCTGGGCGTATGGACTGCGCAATCCCTGGCGCTTCAGCTTCGATCCGGTCACCGGTCGGCTCTGGACGGGTGATGTGGGTCAGAACCGCTTCGAAGAAGTGGATATCATTGAAAAAGGGAAGAATTACGGCTGGCGCATCATGGAAGGTTTTTCCTGCTACAATCCTGCGAGCGGCTGTGATCAGAACGGACTCACAAAACCGATCGTCGAGTATGGACGGGACCAGGGGGCTTCCATCACCGGCGGACACGTATACCGCGGGAGCGGCGTACCGGAACTGCAGGGGCAGTACATTTACGCTGATTTCGTGACGGGCCGCATCTGGGGACTCACCTACAACGGTCCGGGAGACATCGAGAACACGCTGCTGCTCGCTTCCAATGAAAACGTATCATCCTTCGGCGTCGACGAGGCGGGAGAAATCTACATCTGCAGCTTCGGCGGAGGAATTTTCCGCTTCCGTCCCACTGTCACATCTGCAGCTGACGGAGGCACAGCCCTTCCTGCAAGCGTGACGCTCTCTTCGGTCTACCCCAGTCCCGCCGCTGGTGGGCAGGTTCAGGCGGTTACGGTTCGCGTTGGATTGCCTGAGCGGCAGGACATCCGGCTGACGCTGTATGACACGCTGGGACGCGTCCTGCGCACCGTGGCGAATGGCACGTACGATGCCGGAACACATCGCCTGCGCATTGATATCCGTGATCTGCGGGCCGGTGTGTATTTCTATTCCCTGCAGACCGCGGGAACCCGGCAGACCCGAAAGCTGCTCGTGTTGGAATAATGACGCCGGTATGTTGGCACTGCGCCCGTTTCCTGTCAGCCGGGGAACGGGCGTTCCTTATTCCTGCGGTGTGGCGACAGTACCAGTATCCTCGTTCTTCATGATGTATACGTCCATCGCGCGAATGGCGCGGTTCGCCATGCGTGCGAACAGGGCGAAGCCCCAGACCGCGAACACGAGCGTGAGGATACTGAATACAAGCGTGGTTATTTCATTGAGGGACATAACGGTCTCCGGTGATGTATTTCATGTCGTCAGGAATAATCGTGTGTATCATGCATGTCGCGCACAGTTCCGTCGACGGTTCCGCCGAGAGTAGCGATCCATGCCTGCGCCGCGCGGATGCCGTCTATGGCCGCCGAAGTGATGCCACCCGCGAAGCCGGCACCTTCCCCGACGGGGTACAGATTCGAAAGTGCGGGAGAAACCAGCGTCTCCCGGTCACGTGCGATGCGATAGGGTGATGACGTCCGGCTCTCGATCCCGAAAATCTTCGCCTCATTCCCACGCGTGAATCCGTGCATCCTGCGCTCGAAGGACTGGAAGCCGCGTCGCAGTCCGTCCGTGATGAAGGCGGGGAACAGGGCGTGCAGTGGCGCCGGCGCAACGGGATTGACACAGGACGAATCAGCGAGCGTCGCGCTCGCGCTGCCAGCAAGAAAATCCGGGAGGCGCTGTCCGGGGACGACGCTGCAGTTGCCCGGCGCATTCACCGCCGCACGGAAACGTTCTTCGAGCTCTTTCTGCAGAAGGAGCCCCGCGTCCACACCGTCATAGCCCAGTGTCGCAAGATCTTCGGCCGATACATTCACCACGATGGCTGCATTCGAAAAGCGCCCGCTTTTCATGTAATTGCTCATGCCGTTGGTGACAACCCCTGTCGTATCCGAACTGGCGTTGAGCACGTACCCACCCGGACACATGCAGAAGGAGTACACCGCCCGTTTTTCTTCCTTCCAGGTCTTCGCGAGCCTGTACTGGGCAGTTTCTATGCCCTTGTACTTCATGCGATACTTGCGGCCATACTGCATGACGTTCACCGCTTCAGCAGGATGCTCGACACGCACCCCCATGGCGAATTCCTTGAGCCCCATCTCCACACCGCGCGCACGCAGCAGGGCGTACACGTCCCGCGCCGAATGTCCGGTGGCGAGAAACAGCGCAGGAACATCGGAAATCTCGCCGTGCTCGGTGTGCACGGTGCGAATGCGCGTATCTTCTCCTTCCGCATAGCCTGTGAAGCGTGTGTCGTAGCGAATATCGATGCCGCGCTGCAGCATGTCGTCAAGCATGCGTGTCATGCACTGACGAATGCGGTTGGAGCCGAGATGGGGATTGTAGAGATAGCGTATGTTTTCCGGCGCACCGTAATCGACAAAGGTCTGCATCACGAAGGGTATGTACGGCGAGCGTATGCGCGTGATCAGTTTCCCGTCACTATAGGTCCCGGCGCCCCCGGCACCGAAACAGATATTCGACCGCGGATGCAGTTCCCCGCGCTTCATGAAGCGGGCCATGTCACGAATGCGTTCGCGCATGGGGGGCCCCTGTTCGAGCAAAACGGGACGGAAGCCGTGCAGGTGCAGCCACCAGGCGCAGAAAATACCTCCCGGTCCGCTGCCAACGATGACCGGTCGCAAGGCCGCGGAAGCGCCGCTCAACGCATTGCGCTGTGACGCTATCTGCGCCTGGATGTCCCGCACGGGATCTTCAAGGTCCGTGCTCAGCGAATAATCCACGCGAATATTCCCGTGCTGCCGCGCATCGATGCTGCGCTTCAGGATACGAAACGTCACATCGTCGCCGAGCTGTCGGCGCACGGCGGCGCGAAGATCCTCTTCGTCGTGATGATATGGAAGTGAAAGCTGGAAACGCACGGATATACAAAACGCTGCTGCGCGAAGTTAGGAAAAATCCCTGATACTTCACGCAGCAGCGTATACGATGAGACAATCTCAGAGCTTGATGCCGTATTTCTCGATGAGCTTGTACAGGGTGGACCGGCTGATGTCAAGCTCGCGCGCTGTCTGCGCGAGATTGCCGCGGGAGATTTCAATGGCGCGGCGCACCGCCTGCTCCTTGATCCGGTCGAGCGAGACAATCTTGTCGTCATGGAACAATCGGCCTTCTGTCTCCAGCTCCATCGAAGCGTCCTTGAACGGATGCACGGTCACGGGGAGATGCTGCAGACTGATGATTCCACCACCGCTCATCACCACGGCGCGCTCCACCGTGGATTCGAGCTCGCGCACGTTTCCGGGCCAGGGGTAGTGATACATGGCCTCGACAGCTTCTCGGGAGAAGCCCCGAATCTTGACCTTGTGCTGTTCTGCAGCACGCCGCAGGTAAAACTCTGCCAGGCGCATGATATCTGCGCCGCGTTCGCGAAGAGGCGGCACATGAATCGGGTAGGACGCGAAAATGTAGTAAAGATCATCGCGGAATCCTCCCGTCCGTACACGATCCTTCAGGTTCTCGCTGCTC
>CAJXSA010000062.1 GCA_913060595.1 uncultured Ignavibacteria bacterium | reverse complement strand
GACGAGCAGTACGAGGGATGGCTTCGCGCCGAAATCGATCCGTCGCGGGCGGACGAAAAAGCGTTTTCACGTTGGAATGATATCATCACCGACAGGCGGCCCGAGATGTACGGGTCGGGGACAGCCTGACCCATGCAAAACTGGATTCTGCGCAGCCTGATAGAACTCTTCATGCGGACGGTGACGTTTTCCGTGGAGAACGGGCAGGCCGTGCGTGCGCTGCTCGAGCAGAAGCGCCCGTTCGTGCTCGTGTTCTGGCATGGATCGATGACATATCCCTGGTGGCGCATGCGGGGGCGGAACGCCGCGGCCCTGGTCAGTCACAGCAAGGACGGCCAGATACTTGCGAACCTGCTCAGGAGCTGGGGCTATCACGTGCTGCGCGGCAGCAGCAGCCGCGGCAGCAAGGAGGCCATGCAGGCCATGCGCGGCGCGGTGCGGGAGGGGCATGTCCTCTGCGTCACCCCCGACGGTCCGCGCGGTCCGTACCACGAAATGAAAATGGGCGCCGTGCGTGTCGCACAGACCATGCATGTGCCCCTCGTCTCTGTCAGCGTCGGGTACCGACGGTACCGGCGCCTGAAAAGCTGGGACCGTTTTGAAATTCCCTTCCCGTTCACGCGGGCACGCGTGGTATACAGCGAGCCGGTGATCATCGATCCGGAGCTGACCGGGGAAGCGCTCGACGAGGTCCGCCTGTCGATTGAGAAGGCAATGACCGCGCAGTACCGCACCGCCGTGCTCGAGGTTTCCTGAAATTCCACCCGGACCGCTCATGATTTCCACCCTTTACGGATTCGCGATGCAGCTGCGGAACACGGCGTACGACCGGGGCCTGCTGCGTGCACGGAACGCGGGTGTCCCGGTGATATCCGTCGGAAATATCACTGCCGGGGGCACGGGCAAAACACCTGTTGTCGAGGCACTGATCAGGCGCATCCTTGCCGCCGGCATACGCCCCGCCATGGTGACGCGGGGGTACCGGCGGGAAAGCCGCGGCCTGTTCGTCGTTTCCGACGGGGCGGGGAATCTCCGCGGCGTGCGGGAGAGCGGGGACGAACCGTACCAGGTAGCGAACAAATTTCCGGAAGTGCCGGTTATCGCGGATGAAAAGCGGATCCGTGGCTGCCGGCACGCAGTGCAGGCATTCGCGCCGGATCTCCTGCTGCTCGATGACGCGTTTCAGCATCGTGCGGTCGCACGCGATTGCGATGTCGTGGTGCTGGACGCACAGGTGGGACTTGACGGACTGTGCATGCTGCCGAAAGGGCGGCTGCGCGAACCGCTGAGAAATCTCGCACGTGCCGACCTGATACTGCTCAGTCGCTGCGCCGATTTGGAACAGGGCGCGCGTCTGCGGGAGGCGCTTCGTTCATTCACGACAGCGCCGGTGTTCAGCACGCGCTTCACAGTCTCTGACTTCATGCGCATCCTCCCTTCCGGAGAAGACTCCCGGACGACAGAGGACGCGCGATGTTCCGCTGCACGTGTGCGTGGGACGCGGGTCCTGGCCTTCTGTGGCATCGGATCGCCGCGCAGTTTCGAACGGACGCTGCACGATGCAGGTCTCGACGTGACCGCACAGCGTGCATTCCCGGATCACCACTGGTATTCGGAGGCGGATCTTCACACCCTCCGAGACGATGCCGACGAACGCGGTGCGGAGGTGCTGTGCACGACGGAGAAGGACGCTATGCGGCTTCGGGCCCTGCCTGCGACGGCTGTGCAGAAGGCAGTCCTGTATCCACGAATCGCGCTGGAATTTCTTGAAGGGGAGAGTGAATTCTTCGGTTTGCTCGGGCGGCGCACCGGGATGCGCACCCTGTCATGAGAGCTGCGGACCGCGCCGTTTTCGCAGTGCGTTCGCGCAGCTGTCGCAGAAATGGGCGGTGGGGGTTGTGCGGAGTGTTTCCGTCGCGATATGCTGCTTGCAGAAAATGCAGCGGCCGAAGTCGCCGCGCTGTATGCGATTGAGGGCGAGTCGCAGCTCGTTGAGCCGCGGATCGCTCTTGAACGCAAGGCAGGCCGTCAGGTATTCCTCCGAGTGTTCCTGCACGGTTTCTTCGTATTCATCCTGCAGAATGACGGCGATGCGTTGGAGTATGATCTCCCGTATTTCCCGCGTTTGCGTATCCAGTGACACGCGACCTCCTTTCATAGGCAGCGAAACAAACCCTCACGGTACGAGTCAATAATGCGTTACCGCATTATTACGGGTTTTCCGCTGAATGTCAAGTGAAAACTTGATGCAGAAGATGAGGTGAGGTCTCAGCGCCCGAGGTACACCATGAGAATGGAGACGTCGGCGCTGCTGACGCCGGAGATGCGTGAAGCCTGTCCGATGGAGGCGGGGCGAATTTTCATGAGCTTCTCCCGTCCCTCACTGGAAAGGGAATGCACTCGGGAATAATCGAAGTCGCCCGGGATGCGGAATTCCTCTCCCCGCCGGAATTTCTCCATTTCCCGAGTCTGCCGCTCGATGTACCCCATGTATTTTGTCTCGATTTCCACCTGTTCGAGAACGCGCGGATCGTCGAGCCCGCTGCGGACGTCGTCATGCGTCGCGAGTCCGTCGAGTGCGAGAACTTCGTGTGCGGCGACATCGTCCCTTCGCATGATTTTGCCCACGAATTCGTGCTGTGTGACCGGTGGCGACTGCTTGGTCGCGAGGAAGGGATTGAGCGTGGCCGGGGAAAGCGTTCGGGACTCGACCAGTCCGCGCAGAGAAACGATCAGGCGTTCCCGTTCCCGCATCGCGGAGTATATCTCCTCCGGGATGAGTCCGAAGCGATGACCGTACCCCATCAGACGGCGGTCGGCGTTGTCCTGGCGGAGCAGCAGGCGGTATTCCGCACGTGAAGTGAACATGCGATAGGGCTCACGGGTGCTCTTTGTGACGAGGTCGTCGACAAGCACACCGATATAGGCTTCGTCGCGCCTGAGGACGAAGGCTTCCTCTCCGCGCAGCGAGAGCGCGGCGTTGATGCCGGCGATCAGACCCTGTGCCGCGGCCTCCTCGTACCCGGATGTTCCGTTGACCTGTCCTGCGAGATAGAGACCGGAGATCGCGCGGGTTTCGAGCGTCATGTTCAGCTGATGGGGCGGGAAGAAGTCGTATTCCACCGCGTACCCCGGGCGCAGCATTTCGGCGTCCTGCAGTCCGGGAACCGTTCGCAGGGCGCGGAGCTGTATGTCCGCCGGCAGGCTGGAGGAAAAGCCGTTCACGTAGACGACGTCGGAATCGCGTCCCTCGGGTTCGAGAAAGAGGTGGTGTCCGTCCTTTTCGGCGAAGCGCACGATCTTGTCTTCGATGCTCGGACAGTAGCGGGGACCCACGGACTGGATTCGACCGGTGAACATCGGGGACTCCGAAAAGCCTTCGCGCATGATGTCGTGCGTCCCTTCATGCGTCCTCGTGGTATAACACGGCACCTGCTCGAAGTCCGGCGGGGGGGACTGGTAGGAAAACGGCTGCGGATCTTCGTCCCCGGGTGCGAGTGTCGTCTGCGAGAGATCGATACTGTGGAGCGAGAGACGGGGCGGTGTCCCGGTTTTCAGGCGACCGGTTTCGAAACCGCTGCGCAGCAGGGTTTCCGTGATGCCTGTTGCGGGCTGCTCTCCGAAGCGTCCCCCGATGGATTTTTCCAGGCCGGTGTACATTGCTCCATTCAGGAAGGTCCCGGCGCAGACGATCATGGCATGGCAGGACAATTCCTCTCCTTCGCGTGTCGTCACACCCTGCACCCTGTCGTTATCGATGTGCAACAGCTCGACCGATCCCCGGAGGACGTCGAGTCCGGGAATGTGCTCGACCATGCGGCGCGCGGCGGTACTGTACTGCGTGCGATCATTCTGACTGCGCGGCGACCACACGGCAGGACCTTTCGAGCGATTGAGCATTTTGTACTGAATGGCGCTGGCGTCTGCAATATGTCCCATGAGGCCGCCCAGCGCGTCAATCTCACGCACGAGGTGACCCTTCGCCGTTCCGCCGATCGCGGGATTGCAGGACATTCGTCCGATTGCCTTCGGATCCATGGTGATCAGCGCGGTCCGGCAGCCCATGCGGGCGGCTGCCGCGGCGGCTTCAATACCGGCGTGCCCGCCGCCGACGACAAGTATGTCATAGCGTACTGCCATAATCTTATAACGTATGAAATGCGCGAATCATTTCCAGCACCAATTTGTGTCGCGGTGTGCGGGAACGGGCAAATGGGGAAAAATAAATCCCCATATCCGGAGTGCAACAATTTCAGGCAGGTGCCGTATTCACCGTAGGCTAAAGACTAGGGACACAACATCCTTCCTCATTCATCCCTCCGTCAATCAGTAGTGGCAGGTTTGCGAGATCACCTGCCATTTTTTTTTGTTCGAAAATGAAACCGCCCCGGAGTACGGGGCGGTGCGCGTTTACTACGTGGCGTCGTCCTGCGTCAGAGAGTGAAACTGTCGCCGGGGGACGGAACATGGACGTTGTCGAGACCGAGTTCGTCTTCCATCGAGAGGCCCAGCTTCTGCGCCTGGTCGAGATCTCCGTGGACCAGGAAGCTCATGGCGAGCTGGGCCGGGTTGAAGAGTCGGTGGTAGGCGAGCAGTTCGTTGCGGTCCGCGTGGGCACTCAAACTGTTGAGGACGAACACCTCGGCGTTGAGATGAAATTCCTCGCCGAAGATGCGGACCACGGGCATGCGCTCGACGATTTTCCTCCCGAGCGTGTGTTCCGCGCTGTACCCGGTGATCAGGATAGTGTTCCTTTCGTCCTCGATGTTGTTGCGGAGATGATGCAGTATGCGTCCGCCCTCGCACATGCCCGAACTGGATATGATCATCATCGGTTCGTTTCTGCCGTTGAGGGCCTTGCTTTCGTTGACATGCATGATGTATCGCAGGTTCTCGAAGCTGAACGGATTCTGATGCGTGAGGATTGCGCGTCGGGCCTCGCTGTCCATGCACTCGGGGTGCAGCCGGAAAATCTGCGTGGCATTGACGCTCAGGGGACTGTCGACAAAAATCGGGATGTCGGGCAGACGGCCGGTTTCGCGCAGTTCGTGCAGGTGGTAAACCAGTTCCTGTGTGCGGCCGACGGAGAAGGCAGGGACGATGATTTTTCCTCCGCGTGCCACCGTGCGCTTGATGATGTCCTCGAGACGGTCGAGAATGACTTCGCTGCCGAGGTGTTCCCGTCCGCCATAGGTGCTTTCGCTGATGAGATAGTCGACGTCTCCGACATGTTCCGGATCACGGAGAATGGGGCGGTCGAATCGTCCCAGGTCGCCGGTATAGCAGATGGAGACGTCGCGGCTGCCGTCCTTGATTTCAATACGGCTGACCGCGGAACCGAGAATATGGCCGGCATCGAAAAAGGTGACGTGCATATCGGGCACGACAGCGGTTTTGCGGTGGTATCCGATGGTCGTGAAGTGGCTGAGCACATCCACGACGTCGTCCATGTCATACAGGGGTTCTATCGGGTCGCGTCCGTTGCGCGCATGCAGCTTGTTGACGAATTCCGCGTCCTTCTCCTGCAGGAACGCGCTGTCGAGAAGCATGATGTTGGCGAGGTCGCGCGTGGCCGCCGTGCAGTAAATCGGTCCGCGGAATCCGTGCCGGTAGAGCATCGGGATTTTTCCGCTGTGATCGATATGTGCATGGGAGAGCACGAGTGCGTCGATGGACGCGGGATCGAAGGGGAATTGACTGTTCTGTTCCCATGCCTCCGCGCGGCGACCCTGGAAAAGGCCGCAGTCAAGGAGAACTTTTTTTCCGTTGACTTCGATAAGGTGGCTGGAGCCGGTGACATTCCGAGCGGCTCCGTGAAACGTCAGGCGAATCATACCCTGTCCTTACTGTTGGTGGGTGATGAGCGTGGTTATCAATACTGTGCCAGGGCGCGCGCGGCGTCGCGGACATCATCGCTGCCGACGAGTATGGCGTCTTCCAGCACTTTGGCGAAGCCGACCGGGGCGTCCTGTGATGCGCAGCGCCGCACGGGGGCGTCGAGATATTCGAAACAATGTTCCCCGATCCATGCGGCGAGTTCTCCGCCGAATCCGCCGGTGAGGCTGGCTTCATGCAGCACCAGCGCTTTCCCCGTTTTCCGCACCGTCGCGGCGATGGCCTCGCGGTCGAAGGGGAGGATGCTCCGGAGATCGAGCACTTCGATGTCAATGCCTTCCGCGGCGAGCGCGTCGGCTGCCTGCAGCGCAAGGTGCACGGTGTTGCCGTAGGTGACGATGCTCAATGCCGTGCCGTCACGCCGCACACGAGCGCGTCCGATGGGAACGCACAGCTCGGGTGTGGGGTAGCCTGTTTTTGCCCGGGGATGATTGTACAGGTACTTCGGTTCGAGGTATATCGTGATGCCGCGTGTGCGAAACGCGCAGCGCAGCAGTCCCGCCGCGTCTTCCGCGAACGCGGGCATGACGATGCGCAGGCCGGGGATGTTGGCGAGAACGCCCTCGATGCTCTGCGAATGGTATATCCCTCCCTGTATGTATCCGCCGGATGCGAGGCGCACGATTATGTTCGGGGAGAACTGCCCGTTGCTGCGCCAGTGCTCATGCGCCGTGTTGACGAGCTGCTCCATGGCGGGCCAGAAGTAGTCCGCGAACTCCGCGCCTTCGACGACAACCCAGATGTCGTCGCGATACCGGCAGAACCCATTGGCGGTGCCGAGAATGAAATCCTCCGCTATCGGGGCGTTGAATATGCGATTGGCACCGAACTCCCGCAGCATGCCTTTCGTGATATTGAAGACGCCGCCTTTTTCACGGGAGGCCACGTCCTGCCCCCAGAGAAAGGTGTCCGGGTTGCGTCGGAATTCTTCTATCAGGCAGCGGTTGATGGCATCGCGCAGTGAGACGGGATCTTCCTCGTTCGCGTGCTTCTCCATCTGCCGGCTGAATTCCGCGTTGCTGAGGGGACAGACATGCGTGTCGTCGGCGAACACGCCGCGCAGCGCCGTCGCGGGATCCGGTTCCGGGGCCGCCTCTGCGCGGGCCGATTCCTCGTCGAGCTGTTCGAGGTTCGCGCGCTCGATGGCACCGAGATCCTTCTCGCTGCAGTGCCCGGAGGTGAGCAGCCATGCACGGTAGCGGAGCAGCGGGTCACGGCGCCGCGCTTCGGCCAGTTCCTCTTCGCTGCGGTAGAGCTCATGGCGGTCGGAGTTGCTGTGGGCCCCGATGCGGACGCAATCCGCGTGCACCATCGCGGGTCCATCCCCGCTTTGCACGTAGGCGACGGCCTCCTGCATGGTGCGCCATGAATCCAGCACGTTCGTGCCGTCACAGTTGAGGACATGCAGGTTGCGGAAGCCGTGGAAGTTGTCGGCGATGTTCGTGTTCGCGCTCTGCTCATGAACGGGGACGCTGATGCCGTATCCGTTATTCTGAAGAACAAAGATAACCGGGAGCCGTTCGCGGCAGGCGCCGCTGAGCGCCTCGTAGAAGTATCCCTCCGATGTGGCGGCTTCTCCGCTGCTGTAATACGCGATCCCGTCGCCGTCGTAGCGGCGGATGGCGCGTGCGACACCCACGGCGTGCAGGCTGTGGCTGCCGACGCAGGAAGAGACATTCTGTATTCCGATCGCAGGCTTTGCGAAATGGTTGCTCATGTGCCGTCCCCCGCTGGCCGGATCCGTCGCCTTGGAGAGTCCGTTGAGAACGATTTCCTCCACGCTCATGCCGGCGGCCAGCACCGTCATCAGGTCGCGGTAATACGGAAAGAGGAAGTCCTTCCCGGCACGGAAGGCGGCGCCCATCGCCAGCTGTATGCCTTCATGTCCGGTGCAGGGGGCGTGATACGACCAGCCCTTCGACATCTTGAGGTAACGTGCGGCCTTTTCGTCGAGGCTGCGGCCAAGATGCATGAGGCGGTACCAGGACACCAGCGTGTCGGCGTCGGTTTCGGGAAGGGGTCCGTCTATGGGATGGAGGCCAGTGATCATCGCGTGCTGCTCCGGCAGGTTGAAAGGGCTCCCGCGGGGCGGGATATCGTGTGAAAAATACTCCTTCAGGGGTGGGGATACAACCGCGGCAGCGGGTGTGCCGGCGCCGTCACCGGGGTGCGCCGGCTGAGCGAATCGACACCGGGAAGCGCCGAGGTACCGCCTATAGGGGGTGAAACGGTGGCGACCTGCGTTTGACCCCTGAATTTATTGACGAAAAAAGTGATCGAGGGTGCAAAAAGTATTTGACTCTCGAAATTTTTTCGTTATGTTTGATCGAGCTTTCACACACATATTCACCAACCAAGGAGGCATCCATGGCAAAAGCACCGGCAAAGCCGATGACGAAGAAAGAGATCATTGACGCTCTCGCCGAGAAGCTCGATCAGCCGAAGAAAGTCGCTGAGCAGTTCCTCAACGAATACAACGACCTCGTCTACAAGCAGACCAAGAAGATGAAGGAATTCACCATGCCTGGTCTCGGCAAGTGGGTCGTCGGTAAGAGCAAGGCGCGCAAGGGCCGCAACCCGGCCACGGGCGAAGAGATCCGTATTCCCGCCAAGAAGGTGCTCAAGTTCCGCGTCGCCAAGGCGGCAAAGGACTCGTCCCTGTAAGGCAGACTCATCGAAGATTTGCAGAGGCGCCCTCGTGGCGCCTTTTTTTTATCCTTTTTTTTTCGCGGTGCATGCGTAGTTTGGGGACAGCCGTCAGGGAGACGGCATGACATTACAGACGATGAGGGAGCGATGATTTCCACTGTGTACAGTGCGTCCACGCATGGCATCAGCGCCAGCGTCATCACGGTCGAGACGCACATTGAAAGCCAGATTCCGGGTTTCGTGGTCGTGGGACTGCCGGACAACGCCGTTCGCGAGAGCAGGGAGCGCGTGACCGCTGCCATCAAGAATTCCGCGTACGCCTTTCCCGTCCGGCGCATCGTTGTGAACCTGGCCCCGGCGGATATTCGCAAGGAGGGATCCGCGTTCGATCTGCCGCTTGCCATGGGCATACTGTGCGCGACAGGCGCGCTGCCGGAACGCGCCGCTGAACGCACGCTGTTTCTCGGGGAACTTGCGCTCGATGGCAGTCTGCGCCCCGTGCACGGAGCGCTGTCGATCGCGCTGGAAGCGCAGCGGCGGAAGTTCCGTCGTATCATACTCCCGGCGGCGAACGCGCGGGAAGCCGCGATGGTCCAGGGGCTGGAGATTCATCCCTGCGCATCCCTGCAGGAGGCGGTGAGCCGTGTCGACGGCAGCCATCCCTCCGCACGCCCGTACCGGGTCAATGTCGACGAGGTGTTCCGTGAACAGCGGCAGCAGGCCACGGTGGATTTCTCTGACGTCAAGGGACAGGAGAACGTCAAGCGGGCCATGGAGGTCGCAGCAGCAGGGGGGCACAATATCATACTGATCGGTCCTCCCGGATCGGGCAAAACCATGCTGGCGAAACGCGTTCCGACGATACTGCCGCCGCTGACTTTCGAGGAGGCCCTGGAGACGACGAAGATACACTCCGTGACCGGCCTCCTGCAGCCCGGTGCAGCGCTTGTCGCGGTCCGTCCCTTTCGCGCCCCGCATCACACCATCAGTGACGCCGCCATGGTCGGCGGCGGTGTCGGCTGGGCGCGCCCCGGTGAAATCAGCCTCTCTCACAACGGTGTCCTCTTTCTCGACGAACTGCCCGAGTTCGCCCGCAACGTGCTCGAGGTGCTTCGTCAGCCCCTCGAGGAGGGATCGGTGACCATTTCACGTTCACGCAGCACGGTCGACTACCCTGCGAACTTCATGCTGGTCGCTGCCATGAACCCCTGTCCCTGCGGGAACCACGGGAATCCTCAGCAGTCCTGTTCCTGCACCGAGCAGCAGATACAGAAGTACATGAGCCGCATCTCCGGACCGCTGCTCGATCGCATCGATATACACGTGGAGTGTCCGCAGGTGAAGTACCAGGAGCTCGCCAGCGATCGCAGGGGGGAAAGCTCTTCGCGCATACGCGAACGGGTTCTCCGTGCGCGCAGTCTTCAGGAAGAGCGGTTTCGGGGCAGGTCGGACCTGCATTGCAACGCCGCGATGAGCGGTCGCGACGTGGCACGGTACTGCGGAGTGGATGCGGGCTGCAAGGATTTGCTTCGCCGAGCCGCACAGGCGCTGGGATTCAGCGCACGCGCCTACGACCGCATTCTGAAAGTCGCACGGAGCATCGCCGACCTGTCGAACAGCAGTGCAATCAGCAGGGCGCATGTTTCCGAGGCGATACAGTACAGGGATCTTGACAGGAGGCTATGATTCGCCGCGCAGCCGCTGGCGAAGGACGAGCGCGAGAAATCGGGGAATGCCGAGAAGGTAGCGTCGCCACAGACGGCCGGGCTCGAGCAGGAGACGGTGCAGCCATTCGAGTCCGGCGCGCCGCATCCAGCGCGGCGCCCGTGGACGCGTTCCGGCGAGGAAATCTAGAAATGCACCCGTCGCAAAAATTACGGGGACATGCAATGATTCGCAGTGCTCTCTGATCCATTCAAATTGTCGTGGAGTGCCCAGACCAAGGAAAAGCAAATCCGGCCTGAACCTGTTTATCATCTCCGGGACGCTTTTGTCTGCGATATCAAAATATCCGTGATGGACCAGGATATCTGAAGCAGGATAGTTTGCATGAATTTTTTCATCCAGCATTTGGCAAGTAGTACGATTGCCACCCAGAAGCGCAACTCTGTAGCCCGCCCGCAGCACCCGGTCAAGGACTTGTTCGTGAAAGTCCGTTCCGTTAATGCGCGGAGCGCCATTCGCACCAAGCATGCGAGCCGCATAAAGTGTTCCAATACCATCGATGTAGTTTATACTACTCCGCTCGAGCAGATCAGCGAGCCACGGTGTCCGGGCAGCGAGAAGGAGTATATAGTAGTGCGGCGCAGTAATCACACACGGCTGTGTCGTTCGCGAAGCTTTACTGCTCAGAATGTTATCGACGTAACGATTCAGGTCATCGTAGTCAAGCACGTCGATCCGAACATCGAGTATTCGAATGGATTGCATAGTGGTGCGCTAGCAGGGATGCTCTGACAGCGATTTTCGCTCAGGCTTTCGCAAGCCACGTGAGAAGGGGGAGAATCTCAGGAATCCGCGTCTCCGCCGTCTTCGTCCGCTTCTTCGTCATCCTCGCTGCCGAACCAGCCGAGCAGCAGGGACATCAGCATTACGGCGTTCTGGTCCTGGTCGGGGAGGAATGCGCCGTCGAACTGCAGGTCTGCATGTTCTTTCTGCAGGGGCAGCCAGTTCGCGTTCCCCTCTTCGTCAAGTGCCGCGGTTCCGGGCTCGTATCCGAGTTCCTTGAGCTTGGCACCCACGGTATTCCGCAGGTCGACTTCCGCGTCGAACCAGTGCGAGAGCACACGTGCCGCAAGTTCTGCCGAGAGATTTGCCTCTTCCGAGATGATGGGGAGAAGCATCGAAAGCGGGGCGCGTGCGATGTTGCGGAACCCGCGGACCTGATGCTTTCCTGTTGTCAGCCGGGCAAGCGCGGCCTTGTCCGCCTCCAGCGCAGGGCGCACGACGGCGTAGCGGAAATTCCTGTCGTCCATGAGCGCGAACACCGCGTTCGCGGGATGCGTCTGCTTCTCGTTGCTCTGATCAGCCATATCAGTCTATTCGATGTGGGACAAAATCATGCCAGCGGGAAAGGTAGCGCTTTCCCGTGATTTCTCCGAACGAAGCGGTCAGACGGCGACTTCTTCGACGTCCGCTGTCGGTGGGGTGTACTGTTTGGGCAGACTGATGAAAAACGCCGTGCCGGGGTGGGCTTCACCGTCGGCGAGCTGGGAAGGTGATTCGACCCTGATGCGGCCGTTGAACTGCCGGATGATATGCATGACCACGCTCATTCCGAGGCCGGTGCCCTCAATCCCTTTCTTCTTTGATATGCTCGAGCGGTAGAAGTCCTGGAAAATCTTCTTCTGTTCCTTCTCCGGTATCCCGATGCCGCTGTCGGCGATCTCGATGGAGACGTCGTCTCCCTCATCCTTGATGTGAATCTCCACACGGCCGCCTTTCTCGGTGTACTTGTGCGTATTCGAGATGATGTTGGAGAGTCCGAGCTTGAGCAGTTTCTGTTCCGCCTCCACGTAGATGTCGTCCTCACTGGCGATCCAGGTCGAGAAACGGATTTTCTTTGCGACGAAGAGAATGCGCATCTCCTGGTAAATCTCGTTGATCAGTTCGGTGAGGTTGACCCTGGAGATTTCCGGTTTTTCCGCGAGCTTGAGCTGGGTGAGCTGCAGGATGTCGTTGACGACGGAAATGGCGTTGTTGAGGCGGATGCGTGAGCGTTCGAGAGGACGCTCCAGGGCATCGGGCACCCGTCCGAGGGAGCCGTCGAGTATCATGTTGAGATAGGTCATCGCCGCGGCGATCGGCGTCTTCAGGTCGTGCACGACGGACATGACATAGCGTGATTTCGCTTCCTCCGCTTCCTCGAGCTTACTGTACGCGACGGTGAGCGAGCGCTCACGCAAATACAGTTCCTTTGAGATGGAGTTCGCCAGGTAATTACTCACGAAAAGGATGCAGCCGAGGATCACGATGTGCACGGTAACGTAGGTCGCGTTGGAATAGTGCGCATGCCCGAGAAAGCCCTCGATGGCGAAATGCGGGATGACGCCCTGCAGTTCGAGCACCGATCCGGTGGTGATGGCTGCCAGCGTCACGGAGATCAGGAGGTTGATCACATGCCGGGGAAGGATGAGGCTGCCGATCAGCACATGAAAGATGAAGAAATAAAAGAACGGCGAATCAATGCCGCCGCTGAGGTAAATGAGCGCGAGCAGCGCGAGAAAGTCTGCCGCCATCTGCAGCAGCGCGAAATGCAGTCCGTGGAAAGGGCCGTACCCGTCAGGCAGCTTGGCGTGCGTCTTATGGAAAACCGTGTTGTACATCAGGATGACGGCCGCCAGCACGCCGATATAGAGCTCGTCCACGCGCAGTCCCTCGACGAGCATGCCGATGAGAATGAGGCTGAGCAGCATGATGACGGCGACGTACCGCAGCGTGATCAGCCAGAGATTCCGGCGCTTGAGCGTGCGCCAGAATTCATCGTACATGATCCACTTTGGTGCGAGTTCAATCATCGGCTTGCCTTGTATACACCTGCAGGCGGGAGGCTGCAGGGCTTATCGCGTGTTCGCTTCGCGCCGTCTTTCCAGCTGGGTGTGAATCGCTTCGAGCAGAACGGCCGGGGAAACGGGCTTTTCAAGGAAATCCTGTATGGGAACGGTCGCGCTTTCACCGAGATGCATCCCGATGGCACGGGAAAGCGACGTGAGCATAATGATGGGGAAATCATGGCCGCTGCGCCGGAAACGGCTCGCGAGATAGAAACCGTCGTCGGCCTCCTGCATCATGACATCCAGCAGCAGCAGGTCGGGGTGGTGTTCCTCGATGAGATTGATCGCGTCGTC
>CAJXSA010000061.1 GCA_913060595.1 uncultured Ignavibacteria bacterium | reverse complement strand
CTCCGCCCGCCGTGGTCCCCGCTGATGAAATCCTCATCGAGCCTCATTCCCACGCCATGCTGCCGGGTACGCTGAGCAGTCACCGCATCCGCTTCCAGAAAGGGAATACCGGCGCCACGCTCGGCGCAAGCGTGCGCAAGGGTCAGCACAAGGAATACGTGCTGCGCGCGAAGCGCGGACAGAAGATGAGTGTGAGCCTGCAGAGCGACGATGCCAATGTCGTGTTTCGCGTCTTCCTCAATGACGGGGATATCAGTGGTCAGCGACGCGCATGGTCGGGGTCGCTTCCACGCTATGACGATTATCACATCGTCGTGTACCGGAAGCGCGACGCCCCGGGAGATGCGGCGGCAGCGTACACGATCTCCATGAGTATCCGCTGATCGCGCGATACAGCAGAAACGCAGCGAGGCGGTCCCTGGGGACCGCCTCGTTCCGTTATTGCCTTATGGAGCAGCGTTAGGCCGGCGGGGCGCCGGATGCAAGGTTTTTGCTGCGTTCGATGGACTGCAGCGCGAGGTACTGTGCGCCGAACTGCTCGAGGTTGCCGATTTCCGTGTCGTACTGATCGAAATGCCGCTCTTCGTCGTCGACCAGCTGTTCGAACAGCTTCTTGGTTTTCGCGTCGGCGTTGGCGGCACATTCGTTCGCCCAGAGGTTGTAGTCCCGCGCACTGCTTTCCTCCATGCGCGTGGCCAGTTCGAGCATCTCTCGCACCGAGTGCAGTTTCTGCACGTCCCCCCCGGATTTCATTTCCACCTCACCCTTGAGGAAAAGGATGCGCTCCGCGAGCAGCTCCACGTGCATCATTTCTTCGATGGCGGTTTTGCGGAAGAGGTTGCTGAGCAACTCGAATCCCTGGTCGTCGCAATGAAAATGGAAATACATGTACTGGTGAACGGCCATCAGTTCGTCCGCGACGGCACGGTTCAGCAGTTCGATGCTTTTTTCATGCATGGTGTTGTCTCCGATAAATGTTACGCGTTTTTCCGGGCGATCAGGTTGAGGGCGCTGCCGGCTTTCCACCACTCGATCTGCTGTGCGTTCATCGTGTGGTTGAGCAGTGCGGTGTCCTCGCTGCCGTCGGCATGATGTATCACCATGGTGACGGGCTCTCCGGGAGCGAGTGCGTCCACCTTCAGTGAAATGCGGTCGTCTTCCTGGATTTTCAGATAATCCGCGGGATCCGCGAAGGTCAGGGGCAGGAGCCCCTGCTTCTTGAGATTCGTCTCGTGTATGCGCGCGAAGGATTTGACGACGATCGCGCGGCCGCCGAGATGGCGGGGCTCCATCGCCGCATGCTCGCGGCTCGATCCTTCCCCGTAATTCTCGTCGCCGATGACGACCCATCCCTCGCCGGCCGCTTTGTACGCGCGCGCCACCTTCGGCACTTCGTCGTATTCGCCCGTATTCTGGTTCTTGACCTTGTTGGCGACGCCGTTGTACTCGTTGATGGCGCCGATGAACATGTTGTTCGAGATATTGTCGAGATGTCCGCGGAATCGCAGCCACGGTCCGGCCATGGAGATGTGATCCGTCGTGCACTTCCCGCGCACCTTCAGAAGGAGATGCATGCGGTCGTAATCGCCGTCACGCGGCGGGGCGAAGGGGGAGAGCAGCTGCAGACGGTTGCTCTCGGGATCGACGGCGACGTCGACAGCGGAACCGTCCGTCGCCGGCGGCACGAATCCGTCGGGATCGGGCACGAAGCCCTGCGCGGGAAGCTCCTCGCCCGAGGGCGGGTCGAGCGTCACCTCTTCTCCGTCCGCGTTCTTCAGCGTGCCAGCCGTGAAGTCGAAGGTCAGCGATCCCGCGAGCGCGAGCGCAGCGACGGTTTCCGGACTGGCGACGAACGCGTGCGTATCGGGATTGCCGTCGTTGCGGCCGGTGAAGTTGCGGTTGAAGGAGGTGATGATGGAGTTGCGGTCGCCCTTCTCCACGTCGTGGCGTTTCCACTGTCCGATGCAGGGACCACAGGCGTTGGCGAGCACCACGCCCCCGATATCCTCGAGCAGCGCCAGCTGGCCGTCGCGTTCGATGGTCGCCCGCACCTGCTCGGAGCCCGGTGTGATGGTGAACTCGGATTTGGCCTTCAGGCCCTTGTCTTTCGCCTGCCGCGCGATCGCCGCCACGCGGTCGATGTCTTCGTAGCTGGAGTTCGTGCAGGACCCGATCAGCGCGACGCGCAGTTCTTCCGGCCAGCCGTTCTCTTTCACGGCTGCCGCGAATTCCGATATCGGATGCGCGCGGTCGGGCGTGAAAGGCCCGTTGATATGCGGCTCGAGCGTGTCGAGATCGATGTGAATGACCTGGTCGTAGTAGTCCTCGGGATTCTGTTCCACCTCGGGGTCCGCGCGCAGTGAAGAGGCGATGCCGTCCGCCAGCGTGGCGACGTCGTCACGACCCGTGCTGCGCAGGTAGGCGCCGATTTTATCGTCATACGGGAACACCGACGTCGTTGCGCCGATCTCCGCACCCATGTTGCATATCGTTCCTTTTCCTGTGGCGGAAATGGACGCGCAGCCCGGACCGAAATACTCGACGATGGCGCCGGTGCCGCCTTTCACGGTGAGAATGCCCGCCAGCTTGAGGATGACGTCTTTCGGTGATGTCCAGCCGCTCATCTTGCCTGTCAGTTTCACACCGATCAGTTTCGGGAATTTCAGCTCCCAGGGCATGCCGGCCATCACATCCACGGCGTCCGCGCCGCCCACACCGATGGCGATCATGCCGAGTCCGCCGGCGTTCGGGGTGTGCGAGTCCGTGCCGATCATCATGCCGCCCGGAAACGCGTAGTTTTCCAGCACAACCTGGTGGATGATGCCGGCACCCGGCTTCCAGAAGCCGATGCCGTATTTCTTCGAGACGGACGCGAGAAAATCGAACACCTCGCGATTCGTGTCGAGCGAGGAGGCGAGATCGCTTTTCGCCCCGTGTTCGGCGAGAATAAGATGATCGCAGTGCACCGTCGAAGGCACGGCGACCTGGGGAATGCCGGCGCTCATGAACTGCAGAAGAGCCATCTGTGCCGTCGCGTCCTGCATGGCGATGCGGTCGGGACCGAAGTTCGCATAGTCTTTCCCACGCTGCTGCGGCGCATCGGGCGTCTCCCAGAGGTGGGAATACAGCACTTTTTCGGCAAAGGTCAGGGGACGGTTCAGCAGTGTGCGCGCAGCGTCGATCCGGGCAGGCATCTCACCATACGCACGCTGAATCATGTCAAGGTTCATCGTCATGAGAGTTTCTCCGTGCAGTTCATGAATATCGCATAATATACAAAATTGGATGCGCCGGCACAGCGATGGATGCGGTTGACAGGGACAGGAGAGCGAATTTGCGAAAAAAAAAGTCCCGCACCGGGCGGGACTCTGAAAATCAGGATGCGCACTACCGTGCGTTTTTCCACCACTCGTAATGCGTTGTTTCCAGCTCATGGGCGCTGGGAATGGGGAAGAACAGCATATTATCATCGGAGTCGAAGAACCAGAAGCCGTGACGGAGCACGCGATAGCTGATGCTGTGCAGCACCGACGACAGGCTGATGGTTTTCACCGTTTTGTCCTGGATGTTCTGCAGCTCGGTCAGACAGTCGAGCAGGCGATAGGGATTGCTGTCAGGGATCGGTGAAACGATGATTTCACGGTTCTTGCTGCTCTCGAGAAACTCTTCGATGTTGAGATCGACCTGGGTGAAACATACGCGCGAGGCGCCCTTGGCCGTGTCCGACGTGATATACTTGCCGAAGGACCGCTGATCGAGGCGCGAAGCGATGAGATTCGAAATCGGCTCGATCTCCTGGAAGATGCGGATAAGGCCGGGCACATTCTCTGCGGTATACGGCGCGGGACTCAGCTCCAGCGCCTTTCCGTTCACCGTCACGAGATACAGTTTTTGAATCACATCAAGCGGGACATGTTCCAGCACGCGGTAGGAGGAAATGAACTTGGTGCGTTTCGGCATGCCGTCGTCGTGCGGGACGGTCTTCTCCAGGTATTCCTCAATCTTGAAATAGGGATCACGGAAGTTGATATCGAGTTCGGCAAAAACCACTTTTCCCTGGAAATGACGCGCGCTTCCGATCGTGTAGTGCTGCGCGAACGCACGCGGTTCGAGCTGCGAGGCGACCAACGCATTGATCGGGAAGACGATCATGTAAAGATGTTTCTGGTATTCGGCCATGGTCTCACTGGATCTGTATGGGAAGGAATTTGTATTCGTGCTGAAATGTATTGATTCACCGGTCTTGCCGCAAGCTCATCGCGTGTGATTTTTGTGAGCGAGCGTGTCCGCCGGGGAGACCGGCGGAGCGGCGGCGATGTTTCCGATCACCGACAGGGCGAGATAGATGCTGTCTGCGTCCGAACGCACGGGCAGATAACCCACGCGTGCGGTGTCTCCGAACAGCGGGTACTCATTTTTCAGCCGGCGTGTGAACGATTCGCGCTGAAAACGCGTGTCCGGTCCGGGAAGCCGCAGTTCTACGGCAAGCTGCGGATACTTCTGCAGCTGCGCATGCAGACCGCGCAGTCGCACGCGGTCTCCGGGAAGGAGGGTTCCGTTGCGGTCAAGGCGGAATCCGTGCAGGCGATCGACCCAGCTGAACTGTATGCTGCTGCCGGGCATCGATATTCTCCCCGCGATCAGCGTGGAGAGAATGTCGCGTGCGTCGTCTGTCAGGGCTTCATCGGAGAGATAGACGAAATTGATGGCCGGACTCAGCGTATCGAGCGTCAGTTCGGCATTCATGCTCACGATGTCGAGCCGTCTCGTCAGCGGGAGGCTGCGCAGTATGCTCTGTGCCTGGAAGCGCAGATCCCCGATGGTTTCGGCGAAGGTGCGCGCTCCCGCGGAGCCCTGCACGGCTGTCGACGGTGTGAGCAGGCGGCGCACCGTGCTGCCCTCTCCGATATCGCTCAGCGTCTGCACGAGATCGAGCCGGGTGGGAATGCCGGTCCTGTCGGAGACGCGTTCCTCGAAACGCGCAATATCGGCGGATGTGAAGAAGCTGTTCGTGGCCACCTGCAGCTTCACCTCGATCAAATCCTCCTCGATGCGCGAGGATGTGTTGATGATGGCGGAGCGGTACTGGACGTCGAAGAATTCCGACACCTCGGTAATGGCGCGCCGCGCACGGAGCTCCATGGTCAGCTGGTTGAGCGCCGACTGCAGGGGGATGAGCAGCACGAGGAGAAAGACGCCGATGACAATGATGCGTGCACGCCCCGATCCGGTGCGCCCGACAAGCTGACTGAGTCGAAGCTTTTCGAACACCATGCTGATCACCGGGTGTGAAAGCTCCTGCTCTTTCCAGCGGCGGACGGATTCGAGTCCCGCGGCCTTCGGCATGCCGACGAGGAGAAAGACCAGCATTGCACCGAGAATATTGGCGAACAGGTTCGCGGTGAACAGCAGCGCGCCGCCGCGGATAATTTCAGGGGTCACGCCGTTTGCGAAGCCGAAGCCGATGACGGCGAGCGGCGGGAGCAGCGTGATGGAAATGATGGCGCCGGGAAGGAACTGGATGAAGCGATTTTTCCGCGAGAGTGTCGCGGCTCCCGCCATGCCGCCGAAAAGCGCGATCAGGAAATCGATCACAGTCGGTCGCGTGCGCGCGGCGATTTCCGACGTGACTTCCGAGAAGGGGAGGAAGTCGGAAAGCATGGCGGCCAGCAGCGCGACGAGCAGCGCCGCGAGGATGATTTTGAACGCGATGCGCAGCAGAAGATATATGTCACCGGATGCGAGGGAGAGTCCCCCGGCGAGCACGACGAACATGATGGGCATGATCAGCGCGCCGCCGATAATGATGGCGCTCTGGTTGAGAATGAGTCCGAGCGTCGTGATCGCGGCGGCGAGAATGACCTGCACCCAGAACAGCGGTTCGCTGATATGCGCGGCACGGTAGGCTTCGAGGTAGCCGCGCTCCCGGTCGCCGATGCGGACCCCGAACAGGCGGGCCATCCAGTCGGTGAAGCTCTGTGGCGCCAGCTCTTGTTCCTCCGCATCGTCGTCACGGTGGGAGTCGCGATCATCGAAAGGAGAAAATTCATCGTGTCCGGGATGCATTCCGCCCGCGGAACGGTCGGAAGCGCCCGCATTTGCGCCTGAAGCGGTGCCACCGGCATCTGCACGCGCACGCGGCATGTCCACGGGGGTGCCGGCCGTCTGTGCGGCTTCATCAGGCGTGCTCTGTATCGGCGGCATGGCAGGTTCGACTTCCCCGCCGTACCCGACGGCGAGCGGTTGTTCGCCGCGTTGTCGTTCGCTGCGGAGCCTGCGTTCCGCGAAGATCACGCTTCCCGTCATGTACAGGTTGGTGAGGACGATCACACCGAACGCGTACAGCGGGAACAGTTCCGTCCCTGCCATCTGCTCCTGCTGGAACGGGAGGAGCGCCATGACTGCGGTTGCGAGTCCGCGCGGCAGCATGGCCATGATGACCTGCAGTTCGCCATTGCTGAAATCCCGTCCGATGCGACGGAATCCCTGCATCAGGCCCCAGCGGCTCACGAGCAGCAGGCCGGTCATTCCGAGAATGAACAGGCCGATGGTCCAGGTGAGTTCGTTGAAGTCGAGCAGCATGCCCAGGTACACGAAGAAGAACGTGCGCAGGAGAAAGGACAGCTCTTCGGTGATGTTCTTGATGAACTGATTGAGAATGAACTTCTCTGACTTGATGTCGATGCCGAACAGGTTGCGGAGGCGATCCCCAATGCGGTCGGTCATGACTTCCATGTTCTCGAGCACCAGGCCGAACATGAGCACAGCGATGGCCGCGCTGCCGTGCATCTCCTCCACGATGAAATAGAGCAGGAACATGAAGCCCAGCGTCAGCATGTACGCCAGCGGTTCCTTCCCCATCCACGCGATGAGGCGTGACCAGAGCACGCCGGCGACGGACGCCACGACGAAGGCGACGCCGAACGAGGTGATGAAACTGAGGATGATGCTCCAGACGCTCTGGTTGCCCGCCGGATCGAAATTGACCATGAGCAGGACGGACACGATGAGCAGGACGTCACCCAGCGCCGATTCGAGCTTGACGATGGTCTTGATCTCGTCGCGCACGCTCAGTCCCTGCACCACCGGGATGCAGATCGCCGGACTGGTTGCACCCAGCACCGCCGCGAGGAGCAACGCGTTGAGCGTCGTCATCTCCATGACGTAGATGCCGAACAGCATGACGAGCACGACACTCAGCACGAACACACCGACGGCCAGAACCGTCGCTTTCGGTGCCTGCCGCACGACAGTCATGATGTCGAGTTCGAGTCCGCCCTCGAAAAGAATGATCAGCAGCGCCATCGTTCCGAAATACGGTGCGATGTTCACCAGCTGATCCGACGCGAGCCAGCCTGTTACTGGTCCGAGGAATACGCCGATGGCCATCAGCAGCAGCACGCTGGGTATTTTCGTGAGTTTGAACAGCAGGTTCGCAAGGAACCCGATCAGTATGATACCGCCTATGAGGGCGAAGAAGATGGGAACGTTCATTCATTCCTCTCGGTCATCAGAATTTCAGTGCCGCAATCTAACTGCGCTTCGCCACATTTGAAACAGTGTCCGGCAGCGGGGCCGCAGCTGATTTGGCTCAGGATTGGAAAGCATTGTACATTATAGACAGTCATTGTGTACGATTCAACCGGACAGTACTTCTATGCCACGAAAAACAGCTTCCGCCGCGGCCCGCGGCGCCCGCAAGGCGCGCCGACCGCGCATTCGACGCATCGCAATCAACACCGGAGGAGGCGACGCCCCCGGACTCAATGCGGTCATTCGCTCCGTCACCATCAGCGCCATCGAGCGCGGGTGGGAGGTGGTCGGCATTCGCGACGGGTACAACGGACTGCTGATGCCCGAGGACTATGAGAACAACGGACTCATCCCGCTCACACTCGAATCGGTTCGCGGCATCACACATCTGGGCGGCACCATCCTCGGCACCACCAACAAGGGCAATCCGCTCGAGTACCCGGTCCTGCAGAAAGACGGCAGCTACAAAATCGTGGACCGCAGCAGGGAAATCGTCCGCGCCTGCAAAAAGAACAAGATCGATGCGGTGATCGCCATCGGCGGGGACGGCTCGCTGTCCATTGCGAACGCCCTCCATGAAAAGGGGCTGCGCATCATCGGCGTGCCGAAAACCATCGACAACGATCTGAGCGAAACCGTCGTCACCTTCGGTTTCGATACCGCGGTCTCCTTCGCCACCGAATGCCTTGACCGACTGCATTCCACCGCCGAGGCCCACCGCCGCATCATCGTCGTCGAGGTCATGGGACGCTATGCGGGATGGATTGCGCTCAACGCCGGCGTTTCGGGCACGGCGGACGCCATTCTCCTCCCGGAAATCCCGTATGACATCGAAACCGTGGCGGAAAAAACGCGGCAGCGGGTTCGCGAGGGGAAGAAGTTCTCCATCGTCGTCGCCGCGGAAGGTGCGAAACCCGTCGACGGTCAGCTCAGCGTGCTTTCGAAAGAGGTCGGCCGCGCCGAGCGTCTCGGGGGCATCGGCGAGCGTGTCGCGCAGGAACTGCAGGAGCTGACCGGACAGGAAGCGCGGCACGTGGTGCTCGGACACCTTCAGCGCGGCGGCTCGCCCACCACCTTCGACCGCCTGCTGTCACTGCGTTTCGGCGCCGCGGCCATCCGTGCGCTCGAAGAGGGACAGAACGGCGTCATGGTGGCGCTGGATCCCCCGACCGTGCGCTATGTCCCGCTGAAAAAAGCCACGCGGCGCATGAAAGTGGTTCCGCTGGATTCAGACACCATGATGACAGCGCGCGACCTCGGCATCTGCTTCGGCGACTGACGCGAAACGGAAAAGCGACAGAAAGGAATGATATGAACGACGCGTCCCGTCCCCTCGATTTCGAACATCTCAGCCCTGCGCGCCAGCGCGCGCAGGCACTGCAGTTCTACGAGCGCATGCGCACGCGCCGCTCGGTGCGCGCGTTCTCCGACCTGCCGGTTCCCTTCGATGTGATCGAAACATGCGTGCGCACGGCGGGGAGCGCGCCGTCGGGAGCGAATCAGCAGCCATGGCGTTTCGTCGTGGTATCCAATCCCGAGATCAAGCGCGCCATCCGCGAGGCTGCAGAGGAAGAAGAGCGCGAGAACTATGAACGACGCTTTCCCGACGAGTGGAAGGACGCTCTCGCGCCGCTGGGAACAGACTGGCACAAGGAATTTCTCGAAACTGTCCCCTGCCTCATCGTGGTCTTTCAGATCAACTACGCGGACGTGCCCGCGGATGGAACGGGCGAGAAAACGCGGCGGCAGAAACATTATTATGTCACCGAATCCGTCGGCATCGCTGTGGGCTTTCTCATCGCCGCCCTGCATCAGGCGGGACTCGCGACGCTCACGCATACGCCCAATCCCATGGGCTTTCTCAACCGCATCCTCGGACGACCGCGGAATGAAAAACCTTTCGTTCTTCTGCCGGTCGGCTACCCGGCGGAGAATGCGCGCGTCCCGGATATCGAGAAAAAAGCCCTCGAAGATATCCTCCTGCACGTTCCCTGAGCGTCATTCCGTCGGTCACGTCGTTACACCATTTTTCATGAAGGAATTTTCCATGCGCAGGGTTGCTGTTTTCCACGCCATGCTCCTGACGGTTTTGCTGACATGTGTCGGCGGACTCAGGGGCCAGGATGGGACGGGAGGGACAACAGGCATGCAGTACACACAGATTTTCCTCAATGGCAGCTGGCATTTCCGCACGGATCCGCACGAGCGCGGCGTCGACGAAGGCTGGTACGCCGCGCTCCCGTCTGCGGATGAATGGGACACCCTCCGCGTGCCCGGTTCCTGGGATCAGCTGGGTGATCTGGTCTCCTACGACGGCTATGCGTGGTATGTCCGCGACTTCGATCTTCCGGACAGTGTCGCAGGCCGTCTCGCCATTGTCTTCGACGCCGTCGACGACAACGCGGATATCTGGCTGAACGGGACGCGCATCGGATCGCATGTCGGTTATAACCAGCGGTTCTTCTTCGAAATCACCGACGTCGTGAAGCGGAAGGGCAACGTGCTGGCCGTCCGCATCCAGGATCTCGCCGGTCCGGGCGGTATTATGCAGGATGTCACGGTGCGCACGTTCACGGCGGAGGAGGAATTGCTGCGTTCGCGCCTTTTCGAACTGCAGCCGGTCGACAGTCCGGACTGGGTGCGTGACGCGGTCATATACGAAATCTTCCCGCGCGCCTTCTCCGCGGAGGGCAGCTTCAGGGAAATTGAGCGGCGGCTGCCGGAGCTGAAGGAACTCGGTGTCACAGTGCTCTGGCTGATGCCGATCCATCCCATCGGTGAGGAGAGGCGCAAAGGATCGCTCGGGAGTCCGTATGCCGTCCGGGATTATTACGGCATCAACCCGGAATTCGGCACGATGGAGGATTTCCGCTCCCTGCTCGCACGGACACATGCCTTCGGCATGCGCCTGATCATCGATCTCGTGGCCAATCACACCGCGTGGGACAATGCCCTTATCGACGAGCACCCCGACTGGTATCGCCGGAACAGCGCAGGGGAAATCATTCCGCCGAATCCCGGCTGGTGGGACGTCGCCGCACTGGACTATGCAAATCCCGCGGTGCGGGAATACATGCGGGAAATGATGCTGTACTGGGTGCGCGATATCGGCATCGACGGTTTCCGCTGCGACGTGGCGGAACTCGTCCCGCACGACTTCTGGGTGGATGCGATCGCGGCGCTGCGCGCCGTCAGGCCCGTGATGATGCTGGCCGAAGGGGCGGATCCGCAGCTGCATATCGATGCGTTCGATATCACCTACGCGTGGAACACGTATGATATCCTCACATTCATGGTGGAGGGCGATTTTCCCGCCGCACAGATAGCGATCGCGATGCAGCGAGAGCAATATCGCTATCCGCAGGGGGCGCTGCGCATGCGTTTTACCACGAATCACGACAAGAACAAGGAAGACGGTCCGCCGGTCGAACTGTTCGGAGAGGAGGAAGCGCGCGCGTGCGCAGTGCTCGTGCACCTTCTGCCCGGTATTCCCCTGATCTACAACGGACAGGAAACGGGCAGCGACCGGGAACTCGAGCTTTTCGACGATGTCGAAGTGGACTGGGAAGACAGAGAGGGGTTCCGCCCGCTGTACCGGCGGCTCAACACGCTCCGTGCCTCACACACGGTTCTGCGCCGCGGGGATTACGCAGTGCTGGAGACGAGCGCCGCCGACGCGGTGGCGGCGTATGCACGCACGCTGGACGATTCCTGCGTGGTGGTCCTCGTCAATCTGTCGGATGAAGAGGTCGCGGTGGCGGTCGATCTGCCCGCACAATGCAGCGGCAAGGTGCTGCTGTCAAGCGGGTTCGTCTTCGAGCGGGAAGAGGGTGCATCCCTTCGGCTGGCGCCGTGGGGATTTGCGGTCCTGGAATAGCGAGCGGTCAGTCGCTGGAGAGCGCAGCGCAGCCTTCGAAGACCAGGTGTGCGGGTCCCTCCAGCACCAGGTCTGCCGCAAAGTAGAGCGGATCCGTTTCCGGCACCGCGCCCGGGGAGAAATGCACGGTGAGGAGGTCACCGCCGTGTGTCCGCAGGCGGACGGGAGGATCGATACCCAGGCGGAGATGCGCACTCATTCCGGCCGCAAGCGTCCCGGTGCCGCAGGCTTCGGTTTCCGCTTCCACCCCCTTCTCGAAGGTGCGAATGGCGATGATCCCGTCTTCGCCGCGTTCGAGCACGTTGACGTTCGTGCCCCGGGGAGCGAAGTGCGGGTGATGGCGAAGGAGGCGGCCCACATGCGTCATGTCGACATCCGCGAGCGCGCTGCGCAGGGCTGCGGGGAGCGCATCGGTGAACACCAGCACATGCGGTGCGCCGGTATCGATGAAATCCACTTCACAGGACATGTCTGCAACATCGAGCATGATGCCATGCTCGATGCGTTCCGGTGGCGGGAAAGAAAGGCGCACGATACTGCCGTCGACCTGCGCGCGGTAGCTCCGCTTCAGGACGTCGAAGCGCATGTCCTCGCCGGCGATTCCGTTCTGCAGGGCGAAGAGGGCGGCGCAGCGTCCCCCGTTTCCGCACATGCTGCCGACGCTGCCGTCGGGATTGTAGAACGACATCATGAAGTCATGGGTGTCGGAGCGGTCGATGAATATGCAGCCGTCGGATCCGACGCCCTTGCGGCGGTGCGCGGACCATACGGCGAATTTCTGTCGCACAGCCTCGTCGAACCGTCCTTCACGGTCGTCGACGATGACGAAATCGTTCTGGGCACCTTCCGCCTTGGTGAAGTGTATCGTGTGTATCATGTCCCAAAAATAGAGCTTTCGTCACTCACCTGCCACAACGGGAACGGTCCCGACTGCGTGGCAGTGCGAGACCGTACCTGGGAATGCGGCAGGGCGGAATCGGGATTTCAGACCGAGGTGCCGAAATCGTCCTCGTCCTCCGGGGGTATGTACTCCGCGATCACGGGGTAGTCGTGCAGGTGACGGGAAAACGCGGCGTCGAGGAAGGACTCGACCCAGCGATAGATGTCATAGCGACGGACCGTTGCGCGCAGCTGGCGCATGCGCTTGCCGCGCTCGTCGTAGTTCATCGTGAAGGCGTCGCGCAGCGTTTCGGCCACACCTTCGACGTCGTACGGATTGACCAGCAGAGCGTGCCTGTGCAGCTGCGCCGCGGCGCCGGCGAACTCACTGAGTATGAGCACGCCGTTTTCCTCGATGTTGCAGGCGCTGTATTCCTTGGCCACGAGGTTCATGCCGTCCTTGATCGGGGTGATCAGCGCAATCTCCGCGGTGCGGTAATATGCCAGCAGTTCCGTGCGCGTCAGGTGCCTGAAAATGTAGTGAATGGGCACCCAGCCCGAGCGTGTGAATTCCCCGTTTATTTCGCTGACCATGCGCTCGATTTCCACTTTGAGGTCATGGTACTTCGGGATGTCGGTGCGGCTCGGGACCACGACCTGCACCAGCGTCATGCTCTCCCGCAGTTCGGGGAAACGGCGCAGGGCGTTGCGGAAGGCCTGCAGGCGGTACGGGATTCCTTTCGTGTAATCGAGGCGGTCTATGCCCAGGACGATCTGCTGATGCGGCAGGTCTTCGTGTATGTACCAGGCCGCCTCGGAGACTTCCTGGCTGCGCGCGCGGCGCTCGAATTCCTCGTGGTCGATGCTGATGGGAAAGACGCCGATGCGCACGTCCCGCTGTTCAGTGCTGCAAATGTGAAATCCGCCGGCATTGCGCACGGGGATGTCCTTGAGCAGCAGCCGGACACACTGGATGAAATTGCGCTTGTCGCGCATGGTTTGAAAACCTACCAGGTCATAGCTGAGCAGGGCGTGCAGAATGCTGAACCGCCACGGCATTTTCATGAAGATGTCCGGCGGCGGAAAGGGGATGTGGAGAAAGAAGCCGAGCGGGGACCGCACGTCCAGCGCCCGCAGTTCCAGGCCGACGTTGATCAGGTGGTAATCGTGCACCCAGATATAATCGCCTTTGCGGGTGGCACGCTGAAT
>CAJXSA010000060.1 GCA_913060595.1 uncultured Ignavibacteria bacterium | reverse complement strand
GACGTCCGGCAGCGGATGGCCGAAAATGCCCATGAAATCCGGGTGTCCGTCGATCATCACGGCGACACCGGTATTCGGCTTTCCTCCCATGCCGCGCAGCGAGATCATGCCCGTCCCCGCAGTGCCGACACCGAAGCCCCCGACACGCGTCTCCGCCAGGAAGGCCGAGGGGACTTCCCACTGCAGCGCCTCGAGCAGACTGTGGTCCGCCATGCGGGTGATCGCGGGACCGTCGATGACTGCGATGGAATTGGTTTCCCGCGCGAGCGTGCTGGCATACCTGCCCGCGACGACCACGACCGAATCCTCAAGCACGAAGTGCCGGAGGCTGTCGGCCTGCTGCGCGGAGGCAGGGACTGCAAGAAGGAAAAAGATCAGAAGATTGAGTGTGAAGCGCATGTGTGTACCGCAATCGTAACACGAAAAACAAATACGTGTTACTAACCTACGGTGCTGTACGCTGCGAAACAAGGAAAAGCCGTCCGATATGGTGTTTATCCCCGCAGTATAACTTCGTACCGGTGGGATTTTATTCCTTCCCGGAGCGTCGGGGGGCAATTATCTGCGCACAGTTGGAGAATTATTCCTTCCTGCGCCGCCGAACGGCAGTAATATCCAGTATGTCGGAGAATTACTCCGTCCGGCACCAAGGCAGAACAGTAATTTCCGGTATGTCGGGGAATTACTCCGTCCCCGGGCCATCCAAGGCAATAATCTCCCGACTGTCGGGGAATAATTCCAATCCAGGCTATTCGCGGAAGCGAAGGGACTGCAGTCCCAGGGGAGGTTCGAGTCCGTGCCGGGCGAGGAGTTGAGTATCGGAGAGCACTTCTCGCGCGGGACCGTCAGCGGCGATGCTGCCGGAGAGCAGGATCGCGCGGTCGCAGGTTTCTGCCGCCATGTCGAGGTCGTGCGTGGCGAGGAGAAGGGTGAGGTCGGGACGGGAATTCAGCCATTCGATCAGGCCCCGGCGATGGCGCGGATCGAGATTGCTCGACGGTTCGTCGAGCGCGAGCAATGCGGGACGCATGGAAAGGACGGTGGCAATGGCGGCGCGGCGGCGTTCTCCGAAACTCAGGTGCGCGGGATTGCGTTCGGCGGCCGCGTCGAGTCCCACAGCGCGCAGCGCTTCCGCCACGCGCTCGTCCCTTTCATCCCCTTCGATGCCGTGCGCGGCGGGACCGAAGGCCACGTCGTCGCCAACGGTGGGTGAAAACAGCTGATCGTCCGGGTTCTGGAATACCAGTCCGACGCGGCTGCGCACCTGCGCGGCAGCGGACGGCGTGAGTGCGATGCCGTCGACGCTCACGCTTCCCGCGTAGGGCTGCACGCCCACAAGCACGCGGAGGAGCGTGGATTTTCCAGCTCCGTTCGGACCGATGAGGGCCACGCGTTCCCCGCGGGCGATGGCGAAGCTTACATCGTGCAGAACGCTGTGCCGGTTGGCATATTTGGTCGACAGCTGCGTACAGCGTAGAAAGGCGGAGGAGGGCGGCTGCGCTGCGGTCATCGGACCATCCACAACGCGGTGAAGAAAAGAATGCTCCCGGCGCACAGCGCTGTGTCGTGGCTTCGCCAGCGCAGGCTGCGCAGCACAGGGACGCGTCCCTGAAAGCCTCGGGCCGCCATGGCGTCGGCCAGGCGCTCACTGCGGGCCACGGCGCGCAGCAGGAAGGTCCCGCCGATGCGTGCCGCAGCGCGCATGCGCGCAGCCCGCGAAAGCGTGCCCGCCCGCACGCGAAGCGCTTCGAGGCTGCGGCGCAGGTCATCACCGAGAAGGACGAGAACGCGTTCGGTGAGCCAGAGCACGGCGATGACGCGCGCAGGCAGACGCAGCGCGGCGAGCGCCGCGGTGAGCTGCTGCAGCGGAATGCTGAGCACGAACAGCAGCGAGGCGGAGGCGAGCAGCAGCAGACGCGCGCCGAGCGCAGTCGCGGCCTGCAGTCCCCCGCGCGTGAGCTCAAGTCCTGCGAAAGAGTACAGTGTCGTGCCGTCTGCCATGCGCAGGGCGATGAAGGCGCAGAACACCGCGATCATCGGCAGCACGAGGCGCAGCCGCCGGAGCAGTCTGCGCAGCTGCCGCGCCAGAAGCGCCAGACCGGCAAGCGCCAGTGCGACGAGCAGGAGCCGCAGATCGGCGGGCAGAAGCAGCAGGGCGGCGATGGTGACGATCAGCGCGGCACCGGCGGCGCGGGGATCCGCGGCGCTGCCTGCCCGACGCTCCGGAGATATTGCGGCGGCGGACAGCACTCAGGCGCTTCCCTCGCCGGTGGATGTCAGGTGCAGTCCCCCGTGCTTGACACCCTTGATGGAAATCACGCTGTCGGCGAAACGCTTGATGTCCTTGGCCCTGCCGTGCAGCAGTATGACCTCGAGGCAGTTGTCGTGGTCGAGGTGCACGTGCGTCGTGCTGATGATCGAATCGTGATGATCGTGCTGCACCGCGGTGAGAACTTCGGAAATGGCCGTTTTGTGATGGTCGTACAGCAGACTCAGCACACCGGCCACGACGCGGTCACTGTCCACGTCCTCCTGCACCAGTTCACGGCGTATCAGATCGCGTATCGCCTCCGAGCGGTTCGAATAGCGCTTGCGCTTGATGAGCCGGTCGAACTTCCGTATCAGATCCTCGGGGAGGGACACCCCGAATCGCATCAGTTTCATGTCAGACTCCTCGCTGTTGCGATAAAAGTAACACACTTCTCCCAAAAAGTAACATCGCGGCCCCGCTTGCGCCTGCAACTTTTAATTCGGATTATCGTACCTGAAAACGTGATACAATAATCGAACACATCTGCACAGCACGGCCGCCATTCCCGCTCGGGAGGTGATCGACGCATTGCTGTGCCGTCACGTCATGCAAGGAGGAATACATGAGACCGCAGAAACAACGGCAACGGACATTCGCCCTCTGCGCCGCGATGCTGTGCTGCCTCGCAGCCTGGACCGCACCCGTCACGGCGCAGGATGACGAAAGCACGCATCTCTATTACGGCATCGAAATCGGCGGCGTGCTCTGCGGGTATGCCGAGTTCGACCTGGGGAAGACCGTGGAGGACGGCCGTGACATTCTCACGATCCGCGAAAACGTGTTCGCGCTGCTCACCGCGCTCGGCAGCAGTTTCAACAGCCGGCAGACTATCACGTACGACGTCGACCTGGCAACCGGAAATTTCCTGCGCCACAGCAACGACGTGGAGCAGGGCGACACCCGGCTGGGCGCGGAGTACGTCGTCGACGGTGATGTGGCGTACCTGACCGCCCTCGGGGAGGAAAAGCAGCGGCGCATAGAGCTTCCGCCGGACGTGATCCTTCCCAACACAGTATATTTTCCGCATCTCGTGCGGGACTTCGTGGAAGGGGCGTCGGTTGAGCAGCACTACAAGACGCTGCAGGTCAGGGACGGTGTCGTGCAGGACGTCGTGGCGACGCGCCTCGAGGACATGGACATCACCGTCGACGGTCGGACCGTCACGGCGTTCGGCGTGGAGGAATTCAGCGAAAGCCTGGGACTGCGCGTGCGCATGTGGATCGATCCTGAGACCGCGATGCTGCTCCGCGCGGAAATCATGAACCGGACGGTCTTTCGTGCCGACGCCGACGTGGTCAAACGTGTCAAAGTCGCCAATCTCGACGAGGGGATTCTCCTGAAGACGGATACGCGCATCGCGGATGTGCAGGGGATTTCATCGATGAAAGTCCGTGCGCGCATGGAACCCGTCGGTGCGAAACTGTCGGAGGAAGGACTGAACGGTCCGGGCCAGCAATTTGCAGGGACTGTGCATGAAAACGTGGTGGACGGCGTCTTCGAAATATCACACGCACGCTACGACGGAACGAACGCGCCGCCATTCCCGCCGGATTTCTCCGGTGATCCGGAGCTGCGTCGCTATCTCGAGCCGTCCGCTCTCGTCGAAGCCGATGACGCGGTGCTCGCCGGGAAAGCGCGTCGCATCACCGTCGGGGCGACCGATGCGTGGGATGCCGCGACGCGTCTCAGTGCCTGGGTAGCGCACAATATCACATACGCCATTCCCGGAGGCGGCACGGCGCGCAAGACATACGACATACGGGCCGGGGAATGCGGGGCGCACTCCCTGCTGCTCGCGGCGTTCTGCCGCACGGTCGGCATTCCCGCGCGCGTGGTCTGGGGCTGCATGTACACACCCAACCTCGGCGGATCCTTCGGCCAGCACGCATGGAATGAAATCTACATGGGAGACGCCGGATGGATTCCGGTGGACGCGACGGCCATGGAAGTCGATTTTGTGGACTCCGGCCATCTTCGCGTTGGTGAAATGGAGTCCACCGTCATCGCGCTCAATGCGAAGGAGATGAAAGTTCTCGATTACCAGCTGGGAGACGGAAAGGTCAGCGAGGAGCGCAGGGACGCACTGGCCGCGTATCTCGGCGGTTACACGAGCCCGGCGGTCGGCGGAAAAATCTTCGAAGTGCTCGAGCAGAACGGCAAGCTCGCGGTCAGCATCCCCGACAAGATGACACTGGTGTTCAACGACGAGAACGAGAACGGAATATGGCCCTGCCAGCTCTCCCCGAAACTCATGCTGGAATTCACACGCGATGGAGATGGTGCGGTCACGGCCATGTCAATCATGGAAGAAAACCGCATGCCGCGCGTCGAGGATGATGCGCCCATCGCGGACGATACGCCGGAAGATCTTCGGCCGCTGCTCGGCAGCTTCGAACTTACGGCGCTCAAAGCGCGCTTCCGGATAGCCTGCGCCGACGGTCGGCTGCTGCTGAAAGAACCGCGCGGCGCGGAATACCGTCTCGTCGCGGAGACAGGCAGCGATCAGTACCGCGCGGAAGACGGCTCGCGGGAGGTGCGCTTCGAGCGCGACGCCGCGGGAAGCGTGGTCGCCATGATCGCCACGCATCGCACGATGCTCGCGAAGCAGTGAGCTGCAGCACATCGAGCCTGCGCGATCGTGCGACGCAGCTTCGTTCTAGTTATGGAGGAGGGGATACTGCGCCGCGCTGTCGGTCGCGTGGAGGGTGACGATGTACAGTCCCGGCGGCAGTGCCGTGAGATCGATGTCCACGGACTGCCTGCCAGGCCGACTTGAGACTGTGCGCTGCGGACGCACGCTGCGACCCGCCGCATCGGCGATGCGCAGGAGCAGCGTTTCGTGGCGATCGTGAGAGAAGGATATGCGTGCTGCGCCCTGCACGGGATGCGGCGCGATCGAGACGATGCGCAGTCCCGTGGCTGCTGCCGGATCTGTGCCCATGACGCCGACCGGTGGGGAGTGCTCGAAGGCACCGCAGTCGATGCGGCTGTGCAGCGTTCGTGCCTCGCCTGCTGCCGGATGCAGGTACTGATGCGTCGGTCGCAGGGAGATGCCGTCGGCGCTGCCGACGGGAACACCCCTGTCAATCGCCGGAGAAGTGGGAAGGAGGCGGAAATCGCCACGTGCGGCGTCCTCGAATCCCGCGGCCGCGATGTCGCGGAACGCCGGGTTCGCGGCGCTGTCCAGCAGCAGCGTCTGACCGACAACAGGGGTGGCACGGCCGGCGAAGATATTGTTGAATACGTAGACGCTGTCGGCAGGCGACGAAGGGAGTGTCACGAAGCCCCCGGCGCCGCGTGCCGTCACGAAAGTATTGTTGACGACGTACAGTGTCTTGCGAGGATTGCTGTAGCCTTCGTGCCCGAAACCGAGAAGGTTGGAATTGTCCGTGTTTGGACCGTGATCCAGCACATTGCCGACGATGACGGCCAGTCCCCCGTTGGGAATGTCGATTTCCCGGCTCGTGTTCCCGCCGAGCGCCTCGTCGAGGCGGTTGTAGAGCAGCCATGTTTCATGCGCGCGGCTTTTGACGTTGTGTCCGATCACCGCGTCATGGCTGTAGCAGAAACGCATGGTAAATCGTCCGACATGGTTGATGTACATGGTGTGCGAGTACCCGTCACCGTATCCGTTGGAGGCGAACACGCAGTGCTCGAAAAGAATGTGGCTCTGCGCGTCGTTCCCCGTGAGAATGCCCATCTCGTTGTGATGGAAAGAACAGTGCCGCAGCGTGAGGTGCCGTCCTTCCTGGCGTATGCCAGCGCCATTCTTGTCCTGCACACGCGCCCCCGAGAATTCTATCCACTCCACCGTGGTGTTGTTTCCCTGGATCACCCAGATCGCCTTCCCGCCCCACGTGGCGTCGCGCACATGCGCATGTCCGCCCACGCCCCGAATCAGAAGGTTGTCGGCCGACCAGCGGGCGGCGTCGCGATACTCGCCCGCGGCGATCAGTATGGTGTCGCCGTCTTCCGCCACCGCGGCCGCCATGCTCGGCAGCGACAGGCTGTGGGAGGGGCCGACTTCCAGCACGCGTGCGCGGAGTGCCGGGGAGAGCAGAAGGCAGGCGAGAATCGGAAGCAGCGGTCGCAGCATGCAGGACCTCCTGAGTGCTGGTGAGGATGCGGCGTGTCGGGGCCGGGCGATGGAGCAAGATACGAGGGTTGGAACTTTCGTGCACATCCATACGTATCGCTTGACAACGTGGCGGATACTGTTATCTTTTATTCTGTCATCCCTTCCCGCACGCGGCGGCCGTTCCCCGGTTTCCGCCGGCAACGACTATTCCGGAGGTACCATCATGCGTAGCTTCTTTCTCGCTCTGACAATCGTGTTCTGGGCAACCGGGGCATATGCGCAACATGACATCTGTTTTCGCGTGGACATGCAGGACGCGCTGGACCGCGAACTTTTTCAGCCTGCGAACGGTGACCGTGTCATCCTCCGCGGCAGTTTCGGAGGATGGGTGGGCAACGCGCTCGAATTGCGTGATCTCGACGGTGACGGGGTGTACGCCGGCGTCTTCACGGTTCCCGGTGAAACGGGTGCCGAGATCGAGTTCAAGTATCTCATACTCAAGCCGGACAGCACAGTGTTCTGGGAATGGCAGCCGGAGCCGGAGAACGCACCATTCGGAAACAGACGCCTCCTGCTGACAGGGAATCCGCAGAACGTCGGAAAGGGACAGTTTGTTATCGACCGCTACGACCTCGCCGCGGTGGGAATGCCGGTCATGTTCTCCGAAGACGAACTGCGCGCGGATTTCGACTGGCTGCGCCGCTGGCTGCAGGACACGCACTGCTGCCTGTATGCGCACACCGGCAAGGAGGAATTCGACGCGCTGTTCACGCAGCAGCGGGAACGCATCGACCGTCCCATGCAGCCGCACGAGTTCTTCCGCATTATCGAACCGATCACGGGCAGCGTGGGCTGCGGCCACACCAGTCCGTGGATGTCCGCCGCGTACTGGACCTATGCGGGAAAGGGGCTTTTCCCGCTGCGTTTCGAATTCATGGACGGGTACGCGGTGGTGACCGGCTATCACGGGGATGAGCAGAAGGTGCGCCCCGGCAGCATCATCATGGAAATCAACGGCCGTCCGATGCAGGAGATCGTGGACGAACTCGCCGCACATTATTCCGCGGACGCGTTCAACCGCGAATGGAAATACGCGCAGGTCGCGCGGCGATTCTCCATGCTCTATGCCCGCCGCTATGGATTCGCGAAGGAATTTCCCATTTCCTGCGCGCTTCCCGGCCGAAAAACTTCCGTCAGCGTGACACTTGCACCCGCGGAGGTCGCCGAGGTTCGAAAGGATGTTTTTCCTGAGCCCGCACTGAGCCTGGTCATGGACGATGCAGCGTCTGCGGCACTGCTGACCGTCGAGAGTTTTGCCTATTACGACCGTGTCCCGTGGTTCCGCGCCTTCGTCGATTCCGCGTTCGCTGTTATCGCGGAAAAGAAGCCGGAGACGCTCATACTCGATGTTCGCGGCAACGACGGGGGCGATCCGTTCTGCGCATCGTATCTGCTTCGCTACCTCGAAAGCGCCCCGGTGCGGTATTTCGCGGAGGAATACGGCAAGTACGCGGCACTCGCCAAGCCGCTGCCCGTCGCGGAGCATGCGTATCGCGGGCAGCTGATCACCCTGCTCGACGGGCGCTGTTTCTCGTCGAACGGGCATTTCTGCTCGCTGCTGAAGCATCACAACATCGGTACGCTGGTCGGGAGTGAAGGCGGCGGGACGTTCACCTGCAATGACGGATCGGAGCAGTGCCACCTGCCTGCGACACGCCTCCTGGTCTTCATCCCGCGCGGCACCTTCGCCACCGCGGTGGAAGACATGTCCCCGGATCACGGCGTGCGCCCTGATCATGAAGTGCGGCAGCGCTACCGCGATTATCTCGACGGGCGCGACACGGTGATGGAGTATGCCATGCGCATGGCGCGCGCGCAGGCGACACGCGAGTAATGCCAGTGTCCGCATCGCACTTTCCCCGCAGGACCTTTTTCGTCCTCGCCGTCGCCCTGCTCGCCGGGAATCTCGCCTCGCTTCCCATACTCGACGCACAGGCGATCCCTTCCGGGACGGTGACGATGTGGCTGCTGTACACCACCATATCCCTCCCGGTGATCGCTGCCGGAATCTGGATGGCGCAGCGCAGCGGATTGGGTTTTCCGATCCTCGACGCCCCGGATGCGCATGCCGTGCTGCGACAGGTACCCGGACTTCTGCTTCATGCCGGTTTTTGGGCCGCTCTCTGGAGCGGGGTGCTCCTGCTTCTCAATATCACAGGGACACCCCCGGTACCGTTTGCATGGTGGAAAACGCTGCTCGCTTCGTTCGATGCAGGGATTCAGGAGGAAATCACCTATCGGCTTTTTGTCATGTCGCTGCTCGCATGGCTGGGATTCTCTCTTGCAGGTCGGAAGGAGAAATCACGTCCTGCAGTGATGTGGGGAGCCATCGTCATGAGCGCCGCGCTCTTTGCCGTCGCACATGTCGATGCACCCGCTGGCAGGGCAGCCGCAGCGCCTGCGGCAGCGCTCATGGATCGCGCCGTGGCAGTCGGTGTGCTGGGTATGATTCTCGGATGGCTGTACTGGCGGCACGGTCTTGCGACCGCCATCGTCACGCATGTGGCGGTCGATGCGCTCTGGCTCTCGCTGGTACAGCCCTTCGCGATGCGGGCAGGTTTAGCCGGCCGCGTGCTCATTCTCGTTCTGCTGCTCGCAGTCGCGGCCCTCTGTCTTGTGCTGCTCCGCCGACGCCGGTTCCCTCCAAACGGGTAAAAACTGTTGCATTGCATTCGGGGGGGCGAATCATATATTGCGCTCCGTAATACGACCATTGCCCGAACACCGTCATACCATTTTTAGGGAAAATGCCATGTCGAGGAATCGCCGCACTGCTGGTCCGCTTGTCCTGTTCCTGTTTTTATGCACGTTCTCCCTGCCGCTGTCCGCCCAGGATGCCGACAGCACCCGCGATGCCGCGGTCGCAGCCGGGGAGGAATTGCCATTCGCGCACAATGCGAGGCGCTACCGGCTCCGCGTCTGGCCCGAATTCTGCATCGGTTTCGGCATCGGAGTCGCCGGACCCGACATGTCCGGCTTCGACGCCCGCTATCACCCGGACAGCAAGCCGTCCAACCACATCCCGCTCGGGAGCCTGGGGCTGAAACTGCGCTATCAGCCGCTGTCCTGGCTGGCGTTCAGTCTGACCACAGAAGCGCGGGTCGGTGAACTGGGCCTGCACTTCGATTCCCAGGATCGCTACAATCGCTGGCTGCGGAATGCGATATCCATCACCGCGCATCAGGGGATTTACAACGGGGGACTGTTCAGCCTTTACGGGGGGGCGGGCATCACCCGCATCGACTACGAGCACAGCGGGTATACCTTCGACGAGACCCTGCACATCACCGCGCGGGAATTCGGCGCGCACCTTGTCGGCGGCGCGGAGCTCGACATGGTGGGCGGACCGATATTCTCGCTGTCCGCCGCCTATGACATCATGCCCGAAGTGGAGGGAGTGAATCTGTCCTCATATCTCGCGTCGTTTCATGTCCTGTTTCAGCTCTAAGGGAGAACAATCATGCAGAAGTTTCGCATCGCCGCCGCACTCGCCTGTCTCGTCCTTACCCTCGTATCCTGCGTCACTGTCGAACCTGTCCGGGAACGGGCGCAGCTGCAACAGGCCGACAGCAGTGCCACGCTGTCGCTGCTGACGAAGGACGGCACCATCTATCATCTGACCCGGTACGAGGCCGCAGTCGATGCGGTGCGCGGCAGCGGCACGCGGGAGTTCGCGGGCAGGACGCTGGAATTCAGCGGAGAACTCGCGTTCGACGACATCGAGTACGCACAGGTGGAGCAGGCAAACCGAACAGGCACCATCGCCGCGACCGCCGTTGCCGCCGTCATCGCGGGCGCGGTTGCGGTCGACATGCTCGCCGAGACGAAGACGGAAGTGAAACCGTACCCGCGGGAAGGGGAATCCTGTCCGTATGTGTACAGCTGGAACGGCCGGGAATACGTGCTGGAGGCGGAGGCCTTCGGGACGTCGCTCGGCAGCGCCCTGCAGAGGGAGACGCGGCATGTCCTGCCCTCGCTGCGTGCAGAAAACGGCCGGGTGCGCTTGCGCATCCGGAATGAGCGGCCGGAGACACATTACATCGACCGCGTGGGACTGCGCCGCATCCGGCACGCGCACGGGACGCATGTCGTTCTCGATGCCGGGGGACACCCGTGGCAGGTCGCCGCGCTTTCCGCGCCGCTGCGCATCGATGACTCCGATGCGGACCGCCGTCGCTGCGTGTTTGCACGTCCCGCAGGCGCACGGCGCGCCTTGCTCGTCGTCACCGCAAAAAACCGGGAGATGACCGGCGGCATATTCCAGGAAACCTTCGCCTGGCTGGGCACGGATGCGCTGCGTTTTGTCCGTGACCTCGAGCGGGACGATCAGACCGTGCGCCTGCTGCGCGAGTGGCTGCGACGCTGCGCCCTGGAAGTGCGCGCGGGAGCCGGGACGGGGCAGCTTCCGGTGGCGGGCGTCATCGATCCCGAGGGAACGGAGGTCGCATTCACGCGGGCTTTGCCCCTTGACCTCGCCTGTGAGGCAGGGGAGAACGTCGTCGTGGAACTTGCGGCGCTGCCGGGACTCTGGGATATTCGCGATGTTCGTATCGCCTGGGAGTTCACGGATGGACTGCAGAGCGAGCAGCTCTCGGTTGTGTCCTGCATCACCACCGAAGGCGTTGATGCAGGTGAGGCGCTGTCCGGAGAGGACGGCAGGTACTGCACGCTGCTGCCGCCCGAGGCGGTGGACATCGAATGCGCCGCGGGTCCGGCGGATGCCTCCGCTGCGTGGACATACGTGGTGGAAGCGGCGGGATACCTGCACCTGTGGTACCGGCCGCAGACGAACAGCGGACTGTTCGCGCCCTTTGCCGATGTTCCTCCCGCGAAACGCAGAAACTTCGTCCGTGAAATGATGGGACGTCCGTCACTGGTCCTTCCCCTGCTTGCCGCGCTGTCAGGGAAGTAGCGCACGGACCCGATACCGTCATCCGGGGGGAGGGCGGATCTTCTCATGCGGAGTTTGTTTCGCAGGGGCCGTCATCGTATACTTCCACGTCAAAAGGCATCCGATCCGATTGTCCTGATTCAGCCGCACGCCGACAGTGTTGTTCCATGACGTGAGTCCCGTAATGAATCATGCTCCCGAAGCTGCCGCAATCACGCTTTCCGGGGTGCGCAAAACGTTCCGTCAGCACGTCGCCGTCGATGCGCTGGATCTCTCCGTGCCCCGGGGCAGCGTCTACGGTTTCATCGGCCCCAACGGTTCGGGGAAAACCACGACGCTGCGCATGATCATGAACATTCTCTATCCCGATCGCGGTGATATCCGACTGTTCGACCAGTCGCTGTCGCCCGCGACCGCGGACCGTATCGGATACATGCCCGAGGAGCGGGGATTGTACAAGCGGATGAAGGTGCGCGAGTTTCTCACGTTTTTTGCGGGACTGAAGAATGCGGCCGATCCCCGACGCGGCGTCGACGACTGGCTCGAGAGGCTGTCGCTGACCGAATGGGCGGACCGCAAAATACAGACGCTGAGCAAGGGCATGAGCCAGAAGGTGCAGTTCATCGCCACGGTGGCTTCCGCGCCGGACCTGGTGATACTCGACGAACCGTTTTCCGGTCTGGACCCGGTCAATACCGATGTCATCCGCGACGCCATTCTGGAACTGCAGCGCCGGGGATGCACCGTGCTGTTCAGCACCCATGACATGGACATGGCGGAGAAGATGTGCGACTTCATCTGCATGATATTCAACGGACGCAAGGTGCTCGACGGAACGCTTGCTTCGATACAGAACCGCTACGCGGACGATACCATACGCGTGCAGACCGACCGCGGCGCGGACGTGCTGGAAGGACTGCCCGGTGTCGCGGGCGTCAACGACTTCGGGCGCATGCAGGAACTGCGCGTGACGGGGGACGCCGATCCCCAGCACATTCTGCGCCTGCTGCTCGACCGGAGTTCCGTGCGGCGATTTGACATCGTGAAACCGTCACTGCACGATATTTTTGTCCGCATCGCGGGACCGGAGTCCCGGGAGGATGCCAATGCGTAAGACACTGCGCATGGCGCTGCGCGAATACCGCGCCGCCGTGAAAACGAAGGGATTCATCATCGGTCTGGTCATCGCTCCCGTCCTCATGAGCGGAAGCATACTCGCGTTCGTTCTGCTCAAGGACCGCGTCGATACCACCGATCGCCACATCGCGGTGATCGATCACACCGGCCTTGTCGCACCGGCACTTGACCGGGCGGCCGCCTGGCACAACGAGAACGAAGTCATCGATCCTGAAAGCGGGGAAAAAGTGCAGCCGCGCTACTCCTTTGAGCATGTTTCCGCGGACAGCGCGGAAGTTCGTGAAGTGTTCCACACGCTGTCCGACCGTGTCCGCCGCGGCGAGCTGTATGCCTTTCTTTCCATCGGACCGGATGTCCTCACACCGACGGCAGGCGGAGACCGCGCGCGCATCACCTATCACGCGCGCAATGCGGCACTGGACGAGCTTCGGCGATGGATCGGGGGACCGATCAACGAGCGCCTGCGCATGCTGCGTATGGAGGAGGCGGGAATAGACCGCGAGCTGTACAGGGACCTGTTTTACTGGGTGTCTGTCGAGGGACGCGGACTGCTCTCTCGGGACACCGAGACAGGAGAAATCGCCGACGCGCGGGAGGCGAGTCCCATCGAGGCCCTCGCGGTGCCCATCGGCATCATGATGATCATGTTCCTGATGATCATGATGAGCGTGCCCGGCATGCTGCATTCCGTCATGGAAGAAAAAACCCAGCGCATCGCCGAGGTGCTGCTCGGAGCGATCAAACCCTTCGAATTCATGATGGGAAAGCTGATCGGGGGCATCGCCGTTGCCCTGACCAGTTCCGCTGTGTATGTCGTCGGAGCCGTCGTCGCGGTGAATTATATGGGGTACGAATCGTTCATTCCATACCATGTCCTGCCCTGGTTCGCCGCATACATGCTGCTCGCCGTCATCATGTTCGGCGCCATGACCGCGGCACTGGGAGCCACCTGCAGCGAAGCCAAGGACGCGCAGTCGCTGAGTTTTCCCTCCATACTGCCCGCCATCATCCCCATGTTCATTTATTTCCCCGTTGCGAAGGAGC
>CAJXSA010000059.1 GCA_913060595.1 uncultured Ignavibacteria bacterium | reverse complement strand
AAACGGCAGGGCAGGCAGGTACGTCTCTCGACCGAGTACGAAGATATGGAAGACGAAAGCATCCTTCCACCGGACAAAATGTGTGAGCGTGACGCGCTGCACACCGCCGTCGATGACGCGATCGCACGCCTCCCGGAAAACCAGCGTGAGGCCGTGCTGCTCCGTGAGTTCGAAGGATTCTCTTATGCGGAGATCGCGCAGGCCACCGACACGAATGTCGGCGTCGTTCGCCAGAGGCTCTGGCGTGCAAAACAATCTTTACGCACAATGCTCGCCGACCTCTTCACGGACGCGTGAGGACGAGGCGCCGGAAATAGAATGGACAGATCATTCGAATATAAAGTAGTCGCCTATCTCGACGGTCAGTTGGACCGCAGGGAGGAGCGTGCATTTCTGCGCGAGGTAGCGCGGGATCCCGCCAAGCGCGCGGTACTCGCGCAGCACCGCCAGCTCAGCGCAGCACTCGGAGACAGGAAGAATCCCGTCGCCGTCCCGCTGAAAACGCAGCAGGCCCTGGCGGAAAAGCTTCCTGCATTGCAGAACGTCGTACCGAAAGCGGCTCCGGCCGCAGCCGGAGCCACCGGCGGAGCGGCCGCCTCCATGTTCAGCGGAAAAATCGCGGGGCTTGTCATCGCCGGAGGAATTCTTGTCGGCAGTATCGGTTTTGTGCTGCTGAGCGGATCAGCCACGGATGAGGCTGACCCGGCAGCGACACCCGGAAATGCGCCCGCTGCGGAATCCGCCGTCATGTCTGAGCCTCATTCCGGCGCTTCCGCCTTCCGTGAGACAGAGGGCACGCAGTCATCCGCGCAGCAGCAGGTCGAGACTGTTCCCGTAGACGGCGCGCGCACAGCCCACGCAGCGGCTTCCGCGGCATCGGGCCGCACGGCTGTCGATGCAACCGGGCCCACACGTTCCGCCACGCGCGATGACCGCGTCGGCAGCACGACCACGGAAGCATTGCCGGACACACGTCGCGTCGAAACGACACCCACGACCGCTGCAACTCGTGCGGCGAACACCGCGCGCGAGACGGACGATCGCCATCACGCGACGAGACTCAACCACCGCAGCATCGCGGCACCGCTGACCGCATCGTCCGCTGCGAACGCTCCGGTCGCGAGCGCACTGCCCGGACATGCGTATCTCATTGAGCGGAATGCACTCCGTGAGCTTTTCGGCGGCAGGCTGTATGCCTACCTCGAAACAGGCGCAGCACAGTACGACATGCGGGGCACGGAAAGCACGGCCAGAAGCATCACCAAAGGTGTGTACCTCGCCGGCCTGCGTTACGACTTCACTCCGTCCATCGCAGGTGGCGTGGAATTCGGGCAGTCCACCTTCGCACGTGAGGGATACAGCGTCGAGCGCACCCCTCTCGCGCCCGGCAGCGGCACGGAAATCGTCGTCGTCGACAACGCGCTCTCGAGCGAAAGTCGGCAGTGGCTGCGCGCGCATCTGCTCTGGACGATCAATCCCGAGCAGCGTCTCCGTCTGCAGGCGGACGCAGGAAGCGGCATTCTGCTCGGCGGCGACAACGCGCTGCTGTTTTCCGTCGGACTCTCATCGGTGTATGCGGTCAGTCCTGTACTGCAGGCACGCGCCGGCGTGCACTACAGCGGCACATGGCTCTCTCCTTCCGGCACACCACCTGTCATCGCTTCGGGCAGCGGCGTTATCGGAATCATTCACAACGCGCGCGACGCGGGAACGGCCTATTCCTCCGCGATCGAGTTCCGCGTCGGCTTCGGAGTTCTGATATGGTAAAGACGCAGCACACACGATCACGCGCGGCTTCCGTGCGCACGATGGCTTTTCCTGTCATGCTGCTGATGCTGCTGGCGCTGGCGGCCTGCAGTGACAGTCCCTCCGAACCCGTGCCCACGGGTGCGTTCAGCAATACGCAGTACCTCTGGCCTGCGCAGCCGGGCACCCTGCGGTACACCCGCAGTGTCGGCAACAGCGTCAGTACCCACGAACTGCAGTTCAGCAGTGGCAGCATCACCGACGTGCAGCTCGGAAGCGGCGGCAGCATCATTCGCTCGACACTGCTGACGCGAGGGAATCGCGGCAGCGGCGTCGCACTCACGGGCTGCGACGACGCCACCGCATTTCATCTGCCCGCAACGCTGCGCTTCCAGGATCATCTCACCACGGTGGAAGGCCCGGAAATTCGGACATCCGAATGGCTGACGGTTGACGCGCGCACGCTTCTTGCCGCAGACGGCCCGGCGCTCTTCCGTTACGGCATCAATGAAAACAGCTGGGTGCAGGAAGCGGTCCCATGGACGAGCGAGATTCTCTGCCTGGCGCGGGACAGCGCCTCCTCCCCTGCGCGTCATTTCGCCGGCACCGCCACAGACGGCGTGTTCATGCGGCGGCAGGGCGAGAGCAACTGGCAGAAGCTCCCGGCTCCCCCGGGCGCCGTGAAGGACATCGCGATCGATGCGGGCGGCGTGATATTCGCCGTCATCGACGCATCGCTGTATGTCTCCCGCGCACCGCACACGCTGTGGTCCGAATTCACCATCCCACAGCTTGCATCGAACGTCACCAGCATCGGCATTCTCCCGCTCAATCCGTACCAGTCCACGCTCTACATCGGCACCGTGATCGACGGAATCGCGCAGGTGCTGCTTCAGGATTCCTACCCCGCACACTTCGGGATGACCGGCCGCCTCGGCTCCGAGCGCATCGAAGACGTCCGCACGTCCTATGCCTCCCCCTACGGCGCCGTCGGTATCGCCAATCCGCCGATGCTGTATGTCTCGCCGGGACTCTCCGGCATCTGGGCCTCCGTTCCCATGAGCGGCGTATCCGCTCTCACCGCCGTCAGTCAGTCCGATTACAGCGGCACCGTGCTCATCGGTTCCAATGCCGGTCTGTTCCGCTTCGACGGGGCTCCCCCCGTCGCTTCCGGTCTGCAGGGCAGCCATATCCATGCGCTGCATTACGGAGCGGACGGTGTGTTTTACTGCGGGGCGGAGTCCGGAAGCTACCGTTCCGCCGATGAGGGACAGGTCTGGACGCGCATCGACAGAGGAAACGTCGTGCAGCGTGAGAGTGGCGGCTTCCTCCTCCTGCCCACGCGTTTTGCGGTTGGCAGCAGCTGGGATGCAGGGACACTGATTGAGCAGGGCGAAGGCACGAAGAATCTGACCGGACGCGTCCTGACTCACTTCGACGAAATGCTGCTCCCGGACGACGCCGGACGCTACACCGATGTGATGGTGGTGCGCTACGCCGCGGAACACGCCGACGGCAGCGCGCAGGGAAACGGGTATTCGTGGACCGTGTATTACGCCGCAGGACACGGACCGGTGTATATCGAGGAGTATGAAAACGGAACGCTCGCTGCGACGACGGCACTCACCCTTCCCTGATTCCCGCTTGTTCCGCAGAAACACCGAAAGAGCATATCAGTCATTTGCAGAACTTTCCAGTCATTTTTTGAACTGACTGGTCATCGCATATTTTTCCCCTCCATCCTCCCCCGCCTTTCTGTCACTTCCCTGTCTTGTCCTGAGCGGGCCCTTCCCGCAGGGCAAAGATGAAGAGCAATGCCAGCAGCGCGAGCAACGCCGAGATGGAAAAGGTCATGCGAAGTCCAAGAAAGTCTCCCGCCGCGCCGACGAGCTGCACACCGATGGCAGCGAGAAGAAAGTTCAGTCCCATGTACACCCCGTTGAGAAACACCGGTCGTTCGGCGTCCTGGTCCTGCACGAATGCGAGCATGACAGGCATCGGTGCAAAGATGACGAGACCGAGCAGAACCAGCACCGCAACGGCCGGCATGCCGTCGAGAGCGAGGAAGAGCCAGAGAAGCAGCGGTCCCAAGGCAGCCGAGAGCAGCAGCGTCCGTTTCCGTCCGAAACGGTCGGAGATCCCGCCTGCGAAGAACGTCCCTGCCGCCCCAGCCAGCTGCAGAACCGAGAGGTAGCCGCCCCCGGTCCAGACCGACGCACCCTCGGATGTCATCAGCGTGGGAAGAAAGGCCGTCAGCGCGGATTTGAGCAGGGACTGGAAAAACAGCACGCCGCTCATGAGGATGAGGAAGCGTCTGTGCTGGCGGAACGTGGCCCGAATGCGCAGTCCTTCGCTTCTCGTGCGGAACTGGTCGGAAATGCGAATGCGGTGGAACTGGAAATACAGCACGACGGATGCGGCTATGCCGAAGGGCATCAGGCGCCAGCTGCCCTCGAGGCCCCAGATGGACACGGCGCCGAGTATGACCAGGGGGCCGATGCTTCTCGCAAGCTCTCCCCCGAGCATGTAGTAGCTCATGCCGCGTCCCGTCCGGCTGCCGGCCACGCGTTTGATCATCACCGGGGAAGGAACATGGAAGAGCGTGGCACTGAATCCCATGATGAGCAGCAGGATGACGAGCACCGCATAGTGCGGTGCGGCGCCGAGCAGGCTCATCGACACCGCCGTCAGGCCGGGAGAAACGATGATGAAGTAGCGCACGCTCATGCGTTCGGCCATCGCGCCGACGACGGGATTGAGCAGCGACGGCAGCCGCTGCACGACGGCGAGCGAGGCGGCGAGTCCGTAGGACAGTCCGAGTTTCTCGATCAGAAGCGGCAGCAGCGGTGCGAGAAAAGAAGAGTATATGTCGTGCACCATGTGCGCGACGGAAATCATCACGACCTTCCCCGTCTGGAAATCTCCCTGCGGGGAAGCGGGGGCACCCTCACCGCCGGCGACGACCGTCGCTTCTTCCGCTTCGTTTCCTTTCAACGACTGGCTCATGATTACAATATCGGCAATTCCATGCACTCACACCGCATGGGTGGACGGAGGCGACAGCGAGCTCTCACTCCTTCCTCAGCAGTGCGACGCGCTCGGCGACGACGTTGATGACGTCGAATTCCTTCGCGACGCGTCCGGAGATGAGAAACGGTCCCGCACTGCGCAGCAGATGAGCCGAGGCCGCGAAACAGCGCGGGAAGAGCACGACGTCGATGCGTCCCACCGCGTCGTCCAGATTGATGACCATCATGCGCTCCCCCTTCTTCGTCCGCGTCAGTTTCGCGGCGATCATCCATCCGCCCACCTGCACGCGTCTGCCGACATAGCGCTCGAGCGCGTCCGCTTTGACCGTGTTGCGCAGTTCATCGGCGAAATGCGCCAGCACATGCGTCGACACGGTGTAGGTGAACGTTTCCATCTCGATCTGGGCAATCTGTGCGGGCGTGTACGCTTCGAGCTGCTGCAGTTCCTCGTCGAAAGAGTCGAAATGCAGCTGCAGGGCTGGCGCGTTGTCGTTGCGTCGCTGGCGGTTGAAATGCAGGCGGGTGCGCACCATGAGTGCGGGACGCTCTTCGCCGAATCCGTCGCAGGCACCGCAGCGCACGAGCAGGACGGTATCCTCGAAACCGGCACCCGAGCGCGCAAGGAAATCGTCGAAATCCCTGTACTTCCCGTTCTCCCTGCGCTCCTGCAGAAGCGACTGCTGGCTGCGCTCACTCAGACCTTTCACGTGCAGGAAACCGAGCTGTATGCTGCGGTCATCGGGACAGAAATGCAGTTCATCGCTGACGTTCACGTCGGGCAGCTGCACGTGCAGACCAAGGCGCCGCGCCTCCTGCACATACACTTCAGGCCGGTAGTACCCGCCCTGGTTGTTGAGCACGCTGCAGAGAAACAGCGCGGGATAATGCGCCTTGAGATATGCCTCCTGGAAGGAAAGCACGGCATAGGACGCCGAGTGTGCTTTGCAGAAGGAGTACCCGGCGAAGGATTCCATCTGCCGCCAGATCTCCTCGACCACGGCGGGTTCGATTCCCTGGCGGCGGCAGCCACGGAAGAAGGTGTTTTTCAGTGCGGCCATGGCCTCGCGCGAACGCATTTTCCCGGACATGGCCCGGCGCAGCAGATCCGCTTCGCCGAGGCTGAGCTTGCCGATGAAATGCGCCACCTTGATTACGTCCTCCTGGTACACCATGACGCCGTATGTCGTGCGCAGCAGCTCCGCCATCTGCGGATGCGGCGGATTGATTTTCGAAGGATCGTGAAAGCGCTCGATGAAGGCCTGCATCATGCCTGACTGTGCGACACCCGGCCGGATGATGGAGCTCGCCGCGGTAAGCATCTCGAAGGTGTCGGTGCGGAGTTTCTTGAGCAGCTGTATCATCGCGGGCGACTCGACGTAGAAGCACCCGACGGTTTCACCGCGCCGCATGATGTCGCGCGTCTTCCTGTCGTCACAGGCAATGCGGTAATCCGTCACAGGCGGCAGTTTCCCGGTGCGCCGCCGCACTTCCTGCATCGTGTCTTCGTATGTGCCGAGTCCCCGCGTCGAAAGAATGTCGAGTTTTTCCAGCCGCCAGTCCTCCATGGAGAACATGTCCTGCTGCGTGATGCGCACGCCTTTGGGTGCGACCTGCGTGGCGGTGTACCGTGTCATCGCTTCCGGCGCGAGGATCACGCCGCCGGAATGAATGCCGTAATGGTTCGGGAATTCGAGTACGGCGAACGCGGCGCGCGACCAGTCGCGTCCGTACGGCGAGCGCAGCACACCGCCCATCTGCCGGTGCACGGGACTCCCCTCGTCCGTCAGGTCGCGCACCGACCCGAAGGCAGGCAGCAGCGAGGTGATCTGTTTTATTTCCGCGGCACTGAACCCGAGCACTTTTCCCACCTCGCGCAGCGCACCCCGCGGATTGAACGTCGAAATCGTGCAGATCATCGCCGTGCGATCGCTCCCGTACTTGGTCAGCGCGTAATCGATGACTTCGTCTCGATTCCGCCAGGAAAAATCGATGTCGAAATCCGGCGGTGAGCGGCGCTCTGGATTGAGGAAGCGCTCGAAGAACAGGTCGAGCTCGATCGGGTCGACGTTCGTGATGTGCAGGCAGTACGCGATGATACTGTTCGCACCCGATCCCCTGCCGACGTACGGGTAGTTCCGATGGCGCGCGTAACGGACGAGGTCCCAGGCAACGAGAAAATAATCGACGAAGCCGAGGTCGCGGATGATGGCGAACTCTTTCTCGATACGCTCCCGCGCGCGAGGGGAAGCATCCGGGTAGCGCTGCAGGAAGCCCTCCTCGGTGAGTGTGCGCAGGCGCTGCAGGCGCGCATTGTCGGGCACGTCACGATAGCGCGTGAACTTGCTCTGATCGAGATCGAACTCCACCGTGCATGCGGCAAGGATGTCGTTCCGCGCGGCGAGGGCGTCGGGGACATTGACGAACCAGCGCTGGAACTCTTCCTCGCCGATGAAGAAGGCGCTTTCGGGTGCAAGGATACTGCCGGGCAGCGTGCCCAGCGTGGTATTGGTCGCGATGGCACGCAGTATGCCATGCAGCTTGCGTCCCTGTGGCACACCAAAGTACACGTCGTTGGTCGCGACGGTGCGAAGACGCTGCTCGCGGGCGATGCGCTGCAGCAGGGGCCAGCGGCCCTCGTCATGCTTGCAGAGTTCCACGTAGCGTTCGGCGGCACAGCCGTCGAGCGCTGCCAGCAAACCTTCATGGGCGGTGAGAAGTATGACCTGCTCGTCCGCATGTCTGCGCAGGATATCCGAGAGCGTCCCGAGATGGTCTTTCCCCTCTCCCGTCTCCGCGTCCGTTTCCCCGCTGTCCTGCGCATCGTCCATGACGACGCGTGCGGCGGGATAGCTGATCACCAGCTCCGTCAGCGCGCGGCATATCGCAGCATAGCCGTCCCAGCTCCGTGCGAGCGCCACGCAGCGCACGGGACCCGCGCGCAGCTCCGCACCGATCACCGGCCGGATGCCCGCCTTTCGGCACTTGACGTAGAACTCCATCACACCGGTGACGTTATTCGTGTCGGTCAGCGCGAGCGCAGTATACCCTGCCTTTCCCGCCTGCTCGATGATCCTGTCGATGGAGAGCGTCCCGGCGAGAAAGGAATAAAAGCTGTGTAAATGGAGATGCACGGCCATGGCGGCCGCGGCGGTGATCAGCGCATCACCGCCATGCGACCGATTTCTTCAAATGTGTTGTCTGTGAATTCAGCGATGACCTTGTAGAAATACACACCGTTGGCGAGCTCATCGCCGTCTTCGTCCCGGCCGTCCCATTTCAGCGCGTTGTAACCGATGCGCATCGATGATGCCGGGAATTCGAGGACGCGGATGAGACGTCCCGCGACGGTGTAGATTTTCACGCGGAGATCGCGCGGGGGTTCCACGCCGGTGAGCAGGAACGTGAACGAGGTCTCACCCGCGAAAGGATTCGGATAATTGTAGAGCTCTTCGATGCGGTTCTCGGTGCTCACGTTGAGACGGAGTTCAGGCACATCCTCATAGACTGGGACGTCCTTGCCGTCGATGCCATTGAAACCGAAGTAGTACACGCCGTCATCGAGTTCCGGCTGGAAAAGCAGCGTGGCCGGATTCTCTTTCGTCGACGGTGTGAACTGGTAGTCGAGGCTGTCAAAGTCCAGTTCCAGTCCGTCCACTGTCACGGTGAAATTGTCGACGCTTTCAATCGGCAGCGGACTGGTGCTGCGCAGCGTGACGAGCACTTCCGGGTTGTAGCGGATGTAGTCGCCGTCGATGGGCGTGTAGCCGTCGAAGGTCACGTCGATCTGCGGACGGCTGGTGTCCGGCCGGACGGAGAAGGACGTGATGAAGGTGTTGTTGTCCTCGAACTGCTCGGCGACCTGTCCGTCGCGGTCCACGCGAACGAACACCTGCTGCGCGCCACGCATGAAGTCGGTGTTGATCGTGACGGTGGAATCGAACCAGCTCTTCGCCGGCAGATCCGTCACGGTGAACTGCGCGGCAGGCCGCGGAATATTGTCCTCGCCCACGACGTCGACCACCACCGGGAAGGGGCCGCTCGCCGCCTCGCCGGCGTTCAATATGCCGATGGCGATTTCTGCCGGTTCTCCCTGGTCCACGGTATCCTGCTGCAGAATCACGGACTGGTAATTGAGCGCCAGTTCCGGCGGCTGCGCGTATTCCACCGCCCAGCTGTCGATGAAGGGATTCTGCCCCACCGCGGGGACCAGCTCGGCACGGAGCCGGATGTACGGGTAGCGCGCGGCGTCGATTCCGCTGATATCCGCCGTGAGCACATTCCCTGCAGAAAGCAGCGGTGTTTCGGCGCCCAGCGTGTCGATGCCGATCACCGACAGGTTCACGGTGGAAGAGCTGACCGGCGGACGCTCGAGCGTGACCGTCTGCCATGCGGCTGCGGGTCCGATGGGTGTGGAGACGATGCTGCCCGTGTCGGGCACGACGGCGATCGTGGTGTCGAGCTGGACGCGTTCGCCGGAATCACCGCGGCGGAAATCTTCCGGCACCGTGCCGGGAGCCGCTCCGCGGCGGCCGACGATGGCCCAGGCCGAACGGGACGAACGCGCGACGCTGTCGATGTAGGCGCTGCCGATGGATTTCATGGCGTTGAGAAAAACGCCTGCGCCGCGGGAGCCCTCGTCCGCAATCACGATGGCGGCGATTTCACCGAACTGAATGTTCTCGATATACACGCGCAGTGAATCACGGTTGGCTGCGTTGCCCCAGGTGTAGAATATCCGCGACCGCAGCAGTTCCAGTGTCGCGCTGTCGAGCACGGCGACACCGTAGCCGCTGAAAAAGGAATTGGGGAAGGCGTTCGCTCCGTAATCGACCTGCACGGCCCCGAAGCGTCCGGTGTTCTCTCCGGAGGATTCGAGGCTGAGCGTGCGCAGCGCGGGAGGCAGTTCCACGCGGTCGGGACGCACGTTGATGCGCGTGCGCGCATCCATGACGAACGTGGCGGAGTCGGACTGTATGTAATCGGCTTCCGGTGAACCCTCCCAGCGCACGAAGGGACCGACGAATTCCTGCGTGTTATCGAGACGTGCGCGCCAGTAGCCTTTCTCGCCGGAGGCGAGCGGCGCATCCTCGAGCGCGGTCAGCGTTTTCCCATACGATTCGCGCACCGTTTCGATGGTGGAGAATTCCGCTGTCGGCGCAAACTCGAACACGACGTCCGTGATCGGTCCGGGATCGTTGAGGGGATTGAGTATCTGCATCGCGCCGCTTCCGCGCTTTTCGGTTCCGAGCGTTTCGTCAACCACGTTGAGATATGTGCTCAGAATGTCAAAGCTGTACTCGGCGACATTGTCCTCTTCGCTCATTTCCTCGATCGCTCCGTCGATATCGAGAGACACACGCAGCCCGTTCTGTCCCGCGGTTTTCGTCGACGGCACGGTCACACGCAGCGTATCGAAGACCAGCGGCACTGCCACGATGCGCTCCTCGCTGTACCAGCTGCTGCCCGCATCGAAGGCCTCGATGCGTATGCGCATCGAATCCACGGACTTGCGTCCATAGTTGCCGATGGCGAAGCGGAAGCGCAGCGAGTCCATCCGGTCGGTGAGAATATCGTCCTGACTGCGTATCCAGTTCGACTGCACCACGGCGTTGGGCAGCTGTGGCAGGGCAAGGGGAATCACCGGATCGCCAATCAGCGTGTTGGTCTGCACGGAGACATTGTTGGTCAGGGACTCGCCATAGGTGCTGATGAGCCGATTCTTCGATACGCGATGTACGTCTCCCAGCCGGAGGATGCCGTCGCGCAGCAGGGCGCCGTAGAAAAACGTGGGCATGGTCAGCAGCGTGTTCTCGAAGCCCGCGCTGGCGTTCCCGACATAGGCGATGGCATGGTTTTCCTCCCCGGTGCTGACAAAAAGTTCGGAGAAGGACTCGATATCCGGCTCTGCGAATTTTCCTGTCGAACAGCCGAAATCCGTGAGCAGCGCAGCGCGGTTGCGATCGTTGATGAGCTGCGAGGTTTCGGAGATGCTGTTGTCCCAGGTCTTCGTGCCGCTGTGTCCTATGTAGGAAATGAATACGCCGCCCTCGTCGATGCGCGCATTGACGAACTCCCGCGTGTAGGGCCCGAAATCCGACTGCGGATCGGCGGTCTTGTAGAAATGCACCGACCGTCCCGCATACCGCGGCGGTGTGACGATCTGCTCGATGAGCTGCCGGTTGACGCTCGCGTAAAACTCGTAGTCCTGTTCCCCGAAACCGCCGCTGAAATGCAGACTGCTCTTGTTCCAGAGATCGTACTCCTCGTCGAGATAGCGCTGATGCTTGGCGAGAAAATCGGTGATCTGCACCGGCGTCGACACCGGCAGCCGGCCGATGGAAATCGACGGCCGCACCTCGGAGGGATCGAAGGAGACGAACCAGATGTCGCTGACGGGATTGCCGTAAGCGGGAACGTAATTCCGGCCGTAGCGCGCCGAGGCCGCTTTATAATTGTAATTCGCGTCGCCGACCATGAACACGTAGCGCAGCGTATCGGGCATCCAGTCGTGGTAGGCGTCGAAGAGGAAGAGCTTGATCGCCTCGGGCTGGAACATGCCGTAGCTGTATTCTTCGTATACATCCGCGACATCCACGACGCGCGTACGCAGACCGTAGGTCTGCTCGATGAACTGTGCGTACTCCGCGGTGGCGGATGTGAATTCCGCCGCGGTGAGTATCAGGTACTCCGCGCGCTCCCCGGGCTGCACGAGGGGTTCGAGTGATTTCACTTCACCCGGCTGCGGGAGCCGCATCGTGCTGTCCACTGACACGAAATACCGCGCTCCGGTCACGAGCGTGTCGGCGACGAGCACGGTATAGCTGCTGTCGAAGGAGAATCCTGCCACCGGCAAAATGCGCACACGTCCGTCGGGCGCCACGCGAAGGACGGTGGGATCGGCCTTGCCCAGGTTCTGCAGCTTGATGATGCGCAGCCCCTCGCCCATGTCCGCATCGGCTTCAAAAATTTTCCATCCTGTCCCGCAGTTGAGAAAACGCGGGTATTCGAGTTCCGCCCAGTCGAAGGCAAGGTTGCTGCGCGGGTCCGCGACGGGGTGGTTGTCGATGAAAATGCTGTTCGCTCCCTCGCGAATGCTGTCGGAGACCGTGCTGCCGGCGAGCAGCCCCTGCTCCCCGTAATCGAAGGTGATCGAATCGAGCACGCCGCCGTCGTTGACCTGTATCGTGAGGTTGTGATTTGCCGTCAGGTCCTTGTCCCCGAACCAGTGAAACAGCTTTCCCCAGACGCGCGCCTGTTCGCCCGCTTTCACATGATCCGCCTCGGCCGAAACCGTTATCGCACCACCTTCGCCCGTCCATGTCCACAGCCAGGTGTCGTAGATGGACCAGTTCGGGTCCTGCGCCTGGAACACGTTGACCGTATATGGCAGCAGCCGCGCATCGACCTCGAGGTGCACGCGTTCGAACGCCCAGTCCAGCGTGTCCATCGGCAGCGGCGACATGCCCGCATCCACCTTTGTGCGCAGGGGATCGGCCGTGGAGAAATGCAGCCAGTAGGCGGTCGAGTCCGTGTAGATGCTGATGTACTGCGGATAGGGATCTGTCCACTCGGTGGGAATGAACTTGTAGCCACGCTCGTCGTAATTCTTTGTGCCGTGGAAGACGAAGGCGTCTCCCTCGTCGAAGCTGCCGTCGTTCATGCCCTCGGCGAGCATGGGAATGCCGACGCCCTTGCGGTACAGCTGCACCGTCGCGGGATCGACGCTCGCCGGATCGAGGCCCGAGGCGCGGAACCAGTCGGCGGTCAGACGGTAGATGCCGTCTTCACGCACGTGGAATTTCAACATGGGGGACTGGTAATCGATCCATGCCTGCGTTGTATCCACGTTCTTGCTGCGCGTGGTGAAGGGCATGTCGGCGTAGGGCGGTTTGCCTTCCGCGGCGACCGTCTGCGGGACTCCGTCGCGGCGCACGCGCCGCAGAACATACTCCTCGACCGGACGCGTTTGCCCCGTTGCGGGATCCCATGCCAGGAGGGGCAGTTCCAGTGTCAGTTCCACTTCCTCACCCACGCGCCGGTAGCTGCGGTCGAGAATGCGCACGGGTGACGGACGCGAACGCAGTCCGCCGTCATACGGGCGATACGTCGTGAGAAGCAGGGAGTCCGGCGTCAATTCCCCCTCGACCAGGTAATACGGGGAGGCCTGCCGCGCTTCGCCGAGAACAACATCCTCGAGGACGACGTCCGTCACGTCCCCGGCGGGCATGCGCAGACGCAGCGTGCGCGAGGGAATGCGCACCTCCCCTGGGAGCACCGGCGCAAAGCCGTCGAGCACGAACAGCGACACGCCTTCGGCATCGACGACGCGGTAGGAATACCCGTCATTGCGGACGCGTTCGACCTCCTGCGCAAGGAGAGGTTCAGAGGCGAAGACGTGGAGTGCAATAAGAAGCGTGCAGGCGGACAGCAGTCGTGCAGTCATGAATGACCCCGGGGAACATGAAGTGGGCGATGCGTCATTTGCGAACCCTCCGGTCGGATTCCATGCGAAATCGGATGTTCACTATACGTATTGCAGAAAAGTACGAGAATTCCGCGCTCTTTTCCACAGCTTTCCTCCGATCACGCAGGTCAATTCTCCGCGCTCTCGACGGGGAAATCGAAACAGTCGCCCAGGTCACGAAGCACCAGCATGACGCGGCCAACGATCTGAAACTCATCGTCCTCGGTCACGTCCATCGGTCGAAAGCTCGGGTTCGCAGGCAGCAGGCGTATGGTTTCGCCCTTGTGCTCGAACTTTTTCACGGTGAGACCGCCGTTGTAGTACGCGATCACGGTCTCCCCGTTGCTGGCCACGCTCTGCTGCCGCACGAGGACGACATCGCCGGGAAATATGCCCGCGTCACGCATGCTGTAACCGTCCACACGAAGGGCCACGGGCTGCTCGAAG